>DAONLM010000020.1:0-24424 GCA_035406685.1 Spirochaetota bacterium | reverse complement strand
ATATTGAATGGAGCAGAGATAATGTAAAATTTTTAAAAGAAAATTCCGGTAAAAAGGGAGAAGGTATGCCCGTTGTTCGTAACCCACAATTCTACTTCAGAGAAGGTTTTTGCTGGAACAATGTTTTATCCGATGAAAAAATAAAATGTAGATTAAAAGAAAAATCGGTTCATTCAACCGAAGCTATGACATTTATCTCCTTAATTCCTGAAATAGCAAACGATTATTATTTAATATGTTTATTAAATTCAGCATTTTTAGGTAATTACAGGATGGATTTTATTAATGTTTCACATCATCTTACTACTGGCGATGCTAAAGAATTTCCAATAATTATCCCTACTTCGGACCAATTGAAACAATTTGAAGGAATTTTTAACCGTGCATATAATATTCAAAAATCAAAGTTTGAGGGTAAAATAAGTGAAGTCGAAGCAGAGAATCAGCTTGAAGTAATACAGAAAGAATTGGATGAGATGGTGGAGGGGATGTATATGAACTGACATAGGAAAGTAAAATAAATGAAAATATGGCAAAACTCAAATCTATTACAATTGAAAATTACCGTTCAATAGGCAATAGCCCAGTGACTATAAAATTTCCAGAAAATCAGCCGGTAATTCTTATCGGGGAAAACAATTCCGGAAAAACTAACATCATACGGGCTATTGAAATTTTATTTGGTGAGTGGAATCCAAAATATAACACAACTTCCTCCATAAAAATCAACAAAAAATAATGATTTTATATATAAAAAAGGCACTCTTTTAAAAAAGTGCCTTTAATCGCTATTTAATCTTTTTTATTCTTAACTCAAATTGAGTCTTATATTCTGGATATTTGTTTCCTAATTTCATATATACTTTTGCCAATGTCTCTTTTAAAAACTTTTTATCTATCTTATATCTTCTTAAAAGTTCTATTGCCACATCATCTGCTTCATACTCCTCTTTACTATCTCTTACGAGTTTACATGCTTCTACTGCCATATCAATTATACTCTCCAGTTCTTCTGAAAGAGCAAGTTCCTTTTCACTAAAAGTCTCACTCTCAAGTTCATCAAAAGAGCTTTTCATTGCAGCTCTTGCCTCATCTATTGCAACATCTCTAAAACCATGTCTCAAAGCAATATGCCCAATCTCATGTGCTAATACGGCAACTAGCTCTCTATAATCAGTAAGCATTTTTAACAATGTATCACTTATGAATATAAATCCGCCGGGTCCAGAAAATGCAACTGGCTCTGAATCACTTATTATTAAAACAACATATTGACTATCATAATCAACAGTCTGCCTTATTAAGACATTGGCAATAATGTTTAATCTCTTTGTCATTTCAAGATCAAAGACTATACCATATTGTTGAATCACATCCATTGCTATTGCCCAACCAACACCCTGGATTCTTTCATTGATAAAGGTACTTTCGACTCCTATTAATTCTCCCTTTTTAGGAAAATATGCAAGTTTTGTCTCATTTAACACTTTTATAACATCAGTATATTTAAATGTAATAGAATTGAAAAGAGATTCTACATCATAATTACCATAACCCTTTTTTCGCGAATAATCAAGAGCAAACCCTTTAATAGCCGCAGTGTAAGAAGCAGGGGATATCTCATTCTTGGTTTTGCCAAAATCTTTTCCCTCCAAACTCGCAAATGGATCACTTGCCTTTTTTACCTCAGATAACGCTATTTTAGATATAAAACCTTCTCTATTCTGATATTTTACCTTTATCCAGCCCTCATCTTCTTTCGCAACTCCAAGATCAGTCACCTTTGTCCCAGCCTTAAGATACAAAATAATATCATAATAATTAGCAGGCCCACTTCTTAATGCTGTCTTATCCCTCGCAATAGTAAGATCCTTTGGCATAACTACATAGATACCACTTATCAACAAAAATAAAAAAAATATCTTTCTCATTTTTGATCTCCTTATTTAGTTTATTAATCCCTTTATAAAAAAGGGTTATTTTTCAGTTAATTTAATCGGTTCTCCAAAATTATCTTTATGATTTTCATAATATTCCACATAAAATTTAGCAGGTCCAAAATCAATATTCTTAAAAAGCTCAACATAATTTAAAAATGTTTTTAAATCTCTCTTTTCATAGCTTGCCACCATTTTTTCAAATTGATCAATTATATCTTTCTTTGCAGGTAAAAAATAGTAAATAGCAATAGGTATATCTTTCCCTTTAACACTTATTCTACCAAGATAGTTAAAATAATCTTTTAACTCAACTGATAACTTACTATAAGTATTCTCACTTATTAAAATTTTTGTTTCAAAAAATTTATTAACACCTTCCAATCTACTTGCAAGATTAACATTGTCCCCAATTGCAGTATATTCCAATTTTGTGCCACCACCACCCATATCACCAACTATCATATTACCAGAATTAACTCCTATTCTTACATTCAATCCATAATTTCTACTTAACTCCATATTTATATTATAGCACTCAATTGCAGATTTAACAACCATATTTCTATGATCTTCATAATAAGTTGGCACTCCAAACAGAGCCATAAGACCATCGCCAAGGAATTTATTTACAAAACCCTTATTGTTTATAATAATGTCTGAAAAGGCTTTAAGATATTCATTCAATACATCAACTACTTTTTCTGGATCATTTTTTTCTGAAAAAGTGGTAAATCCCTGTATATCTATAAAAAATGCAGAGGCATCCACATTCTCACCCTTTAAAGAGACTTGATTCTCACTCTCTGTAATCTTTCGGACAAGATCCGGGCTTAAATATGTCCCAAAAGCCTGTTTTATCATATTTCTATTCTTACCAATAAGAATATAATTTACACCCAGTGTGAAGACAAATGAGATTATTAAGTATATTATAAAATATGCAGAATGACTCATTATATTAAAATTTTGAAATAAAACAAAATGAAATGCTAAAATAAAGAGAAGTATAATAACAAAAATAGAAGAATATTTTAAATATGATTTTGATATTATACCAAAATATATAATAATTAACAAAATAAGAGAGTATATGATTAATTCTAAAATAAAATTAAACTTAACAATCCAATCCCTATGTAAAATATTTAAATATGCTGTTGCATGGATCTCAACACCCGGATAAGCCTTACCCTTTATAGTAAAAGGAGTCCCTTTTAAATCAAGTAATCCTCTTGCACTTGCTCCTATAAAAAATACTCTATCTTTTATCAATTTTTTATCAATTGTGAGACTCTCCCCTCTCCTATCAGCAATGGCATTTGCAAGAATATGATAGAATGAAAAATAATCAAATGTAGAAGGTCGTATTAAGTTTCCATTATCATCAACATCAATCCCACCCTCACCATACCATTTTAATATAAAATTTCCATTTTTATCGAATCTTAAATTAGAAGGTAACTCATCACTATCCAATGCGACATATGTCGCAATAGCAAGAGATGGGTAATAATTGGATCCTATTTGAACAACTGGTTTATATTTTCTTATTATTCCGTCTGTTTCAGTCTCTATATCAACATAACCAAAATTATTTGTCCCCTCTTTAAATAATTCAAATATTGGTAATATTGAGCCGTATTGAGGTATATTTTTAAACTTATTGATATTTTTTATAGATAATGGATCAAAGACAAAATCATAAATTTTTCTTTTGTCTATATTGAATGCCAGTATTATATTTTTATTCTCTTCTAATACAGAATAAAAAGCCCTATCATTTTCTTCACCATACGAGTCTGCTCTATCTATATCTGGTGAAGAAAATATAATATCAAATACGACCCCTTTTGCCCCATTTTTTACTAAAAAATCGGCAACAAGAGCATAAATATTTCTTGGAAATGGCCATAAAATTCCTCTTTTTTGAGCCTCAAAAAGTGTTAAATCGTCTATGGTAATAATCCCAACATTTTTCGTTAAATTCTTTTTTTGAGGGGATAATCTGAAAAAAGAGTCCCATATAAGATTTTGCAATTTTTCATTTACTGGAGAGATAAATAATAATAATGAAAATAGTAAACTTATTCCTATCACAAGAAATGAAATAATCAAATTTTTTATTATCTTCTTATCTTTTTTCATAAAATCCTCTAATATATTATAAAAATTTTCTCATTGTAAAAATTTTTACTTTTTATCTCTTCCAATTTTAATATAAATTCTTTTAAAGGTCTATTCATTTTTAATTTAATTAAAAGATCCGCATTATTTCTCACTATTTTTTCAAAATTTTCCTTCATTATTTTGATATCAAAAATTACTCTTACATAATAAAAACCATCTTTTTTATTATAAAAACTCCTATTATCATTAGAGTTGTAAAGAACAATATTGTATATTTCTTCTGTTATATTATTAATTGCAATCTCATATTCTGGTATATTATTTATTGCATTAAAGTTAGCTAAAATATCTTTTAATATACTTGATAATCTCTCTTTTACAAAATTTGCAAGAGTTACCCTTGCCTTTGCATTTGATGTATCAAAAGAAAGAATTTCATTCTCCTCTTTTGATCCAGCAATACAATATAGAGTCTCATTATCTTTTGGAATTAAAAAAGATAAATCACTCTCCTCTGCATTAAAAATCATAGTAATAAACATAAAAAACAAAAAAAATCTTTTTCTCATACGTTTAACCTTCTATTCTTTATATTTATATACAGCAAGACTGTATGCAATCTTTGACTTCTGATCAAAATATCTTCTTATTATCATTATACCGCCAAGTGTTACTTTATTTGAATGGTTGCTAAAAAAATTCACAAGCTCAAAGTTATCACTAAAATAATCATACAACTCTGACTTTATTTTTATAGAGAGAGTATTAACAACCTCTGTTCTTGCTGCAATGTCTGACTTTGTAAAAAGATATGCCGTTCTTGAGTCATTTTTATATACACCCACACCAAAAATATATCCATCTCTTTGAGGAGGTTTTACAAACCATGAAGGAACCCCATTTGGTAAAATATAATCCCTTAATTCAAAATCAAAATATGGCAACCTTTCATTATTAAATTTCATCCATATTTTATATAAATCAAAGTAGTTTATCTTTATACAGGTTACCTCTCCATATTTTGTTGTCTTTGAATCAACAATTTTCACATAGTTTACAAGATCCACTGCCAGTTCAGAATCAATTGAAGTTATGATCTTTCTATCAGAAAGGATAAAACTTCCCAATGTTTGATCATAAGAACTAAAATTTATCTCTACATTTACAAATTTGATTATCTCATTTAGAGCATTAATAATATAGTTCTTCTCTTTCTCTGATGTATAAAAAGGATTTAAAACTGAAAAGTAGTAATAATTATCATAAAGCCCTGGGGCTCTAAAAAATCTTATTGTATTAATACTTTTATAATTTTGAGAACTAATTAAAAAAATATTATTCAAAATAAAAAGAAAAAATATTATTTTTTTCATATTTTAAAAAAAATAAGAGCAGGCAATTAGCCTACTCTTATTATAAAAAGCCCGTTATGGATTATCGGTAGAACCTTCTTTTGCTCTTAAATCTGGATCTGTTCCTTTAAGGCTCTTTAGCTCTTTATTAAGATCTTCAAAAGCCTTATTAGCCTGAAGCTTTGCATAGGCTGCTGCATTATTTTTCATAATTTCGTCTACTTTACTGCTCAAATCAGCCAGAGAAAGTTTAACAAGAACAAATGCTTCAAAACTACCATCTTCAAGTTCATAGATCTCCTGTTGATCGATTCTTGTCATATTGAGAGTATTCTCTGTAATTGACTTTGATACTGATTGAGAAAACTCTGTAACCTGGCCCATCTTATCTTTACCAGAACCTACACTTCCCTCTTCAATAAAATCTTTAATCATATTTGCTACTTTTACTCCAATTACTCTTGAAAGCTCATCCCTTGCTCTGTTTGTTGCAACATTTAATGCTAACTGCAAATTATCTTTTTTAGCATAACCAACTGCATAAAGAGCATCCTCTGCATAAGGTGGTGCTAAAAACCATGATGGTGCATCAACTCTTTTCTTTTTACTTGAACTTTTAGTCTCATTCTCTTTTGTCTCTCCATTACCACCACAGTTAATAAAAAGTGCTATTACAAAAATAGCTAAAAATAATTTTGTTACTAATTTTGAAAGTTTCATATTTCTCTCCTTATCATAAAATTTTTTGTTAATATAATTATAGCATCTTTTTTTAAAAAATCAATCTTTTTTATTTAAAAAAATACTTTTTTATATTTTTTTTACTTTTGACAAAAATTTCTTTAAAAAAAAATTGAAAAAAATCATAATTGCTTAAAATAATTAAAATAATAAAATTATTATTGTTAAAAATTACTAAATTTATTTCAAAGCATTATAATTATGAAAATATAATTTTGTTTTTAACATTATTTGAAGCAAAATATTTATATTGATCTATTCAATACACCATAATCCAAAATTTTAACACTTTTCTAAAATAGCTGAAAAAATAAAGTTATTCCAGTATTTTTGCTTAAATTATTTCAAGCATCCCTGCTGGAAGAATAAGAAGTAATATTATTTTAATCATTTTCAGTAATTATGAAGTTTTGTCCTTTTTTCTATCTATCTGTAAAATAAATTTTTACTCAAAATGTAAGGGTGCGGTTTTATTTTTAGGCAGTTTAGAAGATAGAATTATCCCATGGTTAATTTTGTTTGAGAAAAGATTTTAATAATCTCATTTATTTTTTAGTAGAATTTAAAATAAATTTTTTTTAATAATATGTCTCAAAGCCTATTACCTGATAGCAATCGTTGTAGATTGCCTTGTAGAATGGGGTGGTGTTGCCTTCAAAGTGGGATAATTCTCTGCTCTTATTCCACTTTTTTATCTTTGTTAGTCTCAAAAATAACCTTAATGTTACTATACTACACTTAATCTCAACCCCTGTAATCCCAAGTTTCTCATACTCTTCCAAAAAAAGTAGGATAATTCTCCTCAGTAAAGCCCCCATGCTGAAAAAATTAAGATCAGCATGGATTTTCTTCAAAAAACGATAGTCCTGTTTTGACAGATATACATGAATTCTTGCATCCCCATCTATTCTCTCATATCTATTTCCATCTTCTTCTCCGAAACAATATATCTTTTTTACTCTATTAACATAGAGTTGCAAGATATACACAATGAGTCCTGAAAGAGAGACGTCGAATTTTCTTGCGATAGACGCAAGTTTTTTCTTCATAGCAGAGTTAACGACTATGTGTAACTCATGCTCAAAATTATAGTTTTTTAAAATTTTACGAATATTATTCATACACAATCCTCCATACAAAAAAAATATTTCTATATATTAATCACAAAATTTTTAAGAAAATCCTTTACAATTTTTAGAAAAAAAATTAAAAAATTTTTGCCTAAAAGTAAAATCATACCCAAATGTAATGTAAAATAAAAATATACTTGCAAAATAAAAACTTTTTGATATTATGAATAATATGAAAAATAGAGGCATTTTGATTTTTGTTATCACACTGATAATATTACTTTTTACTTCTATATTAGGATCAACTTTGTATTTATCTTATGTTTATATCGAATATGATGTAAATAAAAATTCTATCTTTGAAAAAATTGAGACATTCTCAAAAGAACTTGGCAAGGATGATACAGAAATATTTTTAGGAGTAGAAAAGGATCAAGAAGATAGAGAGACAATATTTTTAGATAGAAAGGGTAATATAATAGCAAAATACTCTTCTAACAGACATAGATTGATTCAGTTAAAAGAGATTCCACCCTTTGTTTTAACTGGATTTCTTCTTATAGAAGATCAGCAATTTTTCAATCATAAAGGTATTAATCCTTTTAGAATTTTTGTAAATTTTATTTGGAATATTTTTTCTTTCGGAAAGAGTGGGGGTGGTTCAACAATATCCCAGCAACTTTCAAAAATTTTATTTACAAAACAGGAGAGAACATTAAAAAGAAAAGTATATGAAATGTTTTGCACATTTGAGATGGAAAAAAGATTTTCAAAAGAAGAGATCTTAACAATTTATCTAAACTCCATATATTTAGGGCACGGAACTTATGGAATTCAGGATGCAAGTAATTTTTACTTTGGCAAAGATGCGTCTGAATTAAATATTGCAGAGGCTTCACTTTTAATTGGGATGAATAGATCACCGGAAAAATATTCCCCAATAAAAAATAGAAATCTTGCTGAAAAAATTCAAAATATAGTTATGAATCAGTTTGTTAATAATGGATATTTAACAAGAGAGGAGGCTAATTTTGAAATTCAGAAATTCTGGAAGAATTTTGATGAGACTGGAATCGCAGGTAATCAATCCTTCTGGAAAACAAGTATTAATAACTCAGGTTACATCACAGAATACATAAGACAGATTCTTGAGAAAGAATTTGACTATGACAAAATAACAAAAGGGGGATTAATAGTTGAAACAACAATAGATCTTGAAAGACAGAGGCTCGCAGAAAATATTGTAAAAAATGAATTAAAACAGATAAGAGCAAAGATTAAGGCAAAAGCTGATGAGTTAAAATTAACAGAATATGATGATAATTTAATAAAGAAGGTAGAAGCATCATTGACAAGTATTGACTTTAAAACTGGGGAAATACTTGCATTGGTTGGTGGTTCTGGATATACGTTTGCCAATCAGTTAAATAGAGCGACTCAATCATACAGACAGATAGGCTCTTCTGTAAAACCTTTTATCTATCTCTATGCTCTTAATCAGAAAAAGATAGGTGATATTGATATTCATCCATTTAGTAAATTTAAAGATGAGATTGTAACTTATAATATAGACGGTAAAAAATATACGCCTAAAAATTATCATTACAATCATAAATATGGGGATATGGTTACATTGTATGATGCACTAAAAAGATCTCTTAATACTATTTCAGTCAAGGTATTAAATCAGATGGATATAAAAGAGGTTGCTAATTTTATAAGAAAGGCAGCATATCTTACAGATCAAAATAATTCTCAAAGAATTCCGGAAGTTCTTTCTCTTGGGCTTGGAGTTTGTGAACTTTCTACTCTGGAACTGGCAACAGCCTACTGTATTATACCAAATTATGGGAAAAATAGATATCCCTTTTTAATAAAAAAGATTTATGATTATACAGGTAATATCTATTACGATATAGAAAGAGAGAATAATCCTTATTTTAATTTTTTATATCCGTCAGAAAAAAGAGTAAGTGAGCAAATTATTTCTCCTCAGGCTGCTTATGAGGTTGCTCAAATGATGAGAAGTGTATTTGAAAAAGGTGGGACTGCTTATGGTGCTGCTTTTAAAACCGGTTTTAATGTGCCAGCATCTGGCAAGTCTGGAACAACACAGGATTATCGAGATGGGATATTTGCAGGATTTACAAATAATGAGGTCTGTGTAACATGGGTTGGTATAGATACAAATCAGTCAATCTTTTTCCCCAGTGAATCAAATGCTGCTTTAATATGGTGTGAATATATTAAAAATGTCTCAAAAGGATTAACAGAATCACTAGAGCCGCCTTCAAATATGAAATTATTATCAGTCTGTATGGATACTGGTTTAATAGCAGGTCCTAATTGTCTTAATACAAAAAATTTCTATTTCTGGATTGATGGACCAATACCAGAAAAATGTTACATTCATAATAATGAAATTATTGATGAAGGTTTTAATGATGAAAATTAAAGATATATCTTTTATTTTAATAATACTTTTAATTTTTACCGGATGTCTTAAGAATATTGATTTTAACAGTAGATTTTTTAAAAATATATCTGATATTGAAAATAATGATCTATTTACAAAGCCAAATGAAGTTTCTGTCCAATCCTCTATTGTTGGTTTTTTTAATAAAAAAGAAGATTCTGGTGATAAAGATTATTATAAGATATTCTTTCCACAAAAATATATCTCTTATAAAATGGTAGCATCCAGTGTTCCTGCAATCGATATGAAGATTGTATTTTATACTGTTGATGGCAAAAAGATATTAGAAATAGATCAAAATGGTAGAGGAGAGGGGGAAAAGTTATGGGAGTATTATCCTACTTCTGATTATGTAGTATTATCTATTGAGTCAAAATATGGCTTTAATGAAAGGATACCTTATATAATAAATTTCATCCCAAAAGAAGAAAGTAAGATTGAAGAAATTGAGCCAAACAATGATGAAGAAAATGCCATAATAATTTCTTTTCCGGATGTAAAAAAAGGATTAATTTCACCAAAAAATGATATTGATTATTATCATTTAATATTCAAAGATAATAAGAATTATAATTTTTTAATAAAAATAGAAACTTTATCCAATCTTGATATTAATTTTACTCTTTATAATAAAAATCTAAACAAACAGAAATACATAAATAGTTATAGTTGGGGTGGCACAGAGATATTTCCCTATCTTTCTTCAAAAAATGGTGATTTTTATATAAGGGTTAGTGGGAGTCTAAATGAAAATGATAAAAAAGCACCATTATATTATATTACAATTGAAGAACATAAAAATGAAGAAAATAATATATTATTCTTTGAGCAAGAATTTAATGATGATTTTGAGACTGCAACTGATTTAATAACAGATAGTTATATAATAGGAGCATATTACCCAGAAGATGATATAGATTTTTTTAGATTTGATGTTTTAAACAGTAAAAATTCTGTTACTATTTCTCTATCTGATGTGCGTGGCATTGATCCTTATATATCTATTTTTGATAAAAAATTCAATCTTATAAAAAAAATAGACGATAGAGGAATTGATAGAGGAGAGGAAATTTATTTAAAGGATATAGACAAAGATAGATATTATATCTCAATTAAAGGTAATGGGAGTTCTCTTACATATTACAAAATGTTTTTTAATATAAGGTATTAATAATGGTGCCTATTATAATAATTATTGTTGGTATTACAGTAGTATTATTTTTAATAATTGTATTTTTTAGATCAGTCTTTGGTGGTAAATCTTCTTTAAAAAATGCAATGAGACTTGAAAGCGCTGGCAGACTTCATGATGCTCTTGCTGCTTATGATCTTGCTCTTTCAAAGGGGAATTCTACCCCAGAATTGAGATGGAAAATAGCAAATGTTGCTTATAAACTAAATCTATTTCAGAGGGCTCAAAAGGAATTAACAATTTTAATAAGTACAAAGTCACTACCAGCCAATGTTAGCCTTTCTGCAATAAAACAGTTACTAGCAAGTAGTTTATTAAAAACTGGCAATGAAAAGCAGGCTTTTGTTGAATTATATGAAGCAGCAAAAATGGAT
Organism: Spirochaetota bacterium; assembly: GCA_035406685.1. Taxonomy (GTDB): domain Bacteria; phylum Spirochaetota; class GWE2-31-10; order GWE2-31-10; family MWDO01; genus DAONLM01. Next base: position 13,152 of record DAONLM010000020.1, on the reverse strand, counting down.
CAAAACAATACTTCTCTATTTTTAGATCTTGGTAGAATTTATGCAGGACAGGCAAAGACACAAAAAGCAATAGATTATTTTGAAAAATTCGTATCTGTTAATCTAACAAATGGAGAGGCTTTTTATCTTTTAGGTAAGGCTTATCTTGATAATGGCAATCCAGTTAAGGCTCTTGAAAATTTAGAAAAGGCTTTAAGATTTAAATTTACTGATAATGGAAAGGTAAACTACTATCTTGCTATTTTATACTACTCGCAAAAAAAATATAATCTTGCAATGCAGCAGGCAGCATACATTATAAAACAAAAGAGTTCTGATAAGATGATGGCTGAGGCTCATAAGATACTTGCAATGTGTTATAGAGAAAAGGAGCTAATCGATGAGGCTTTAACAAGTTTTGAGCAGGCAAATCAATATAATAAGACTCAACCAAAGGATAGTCTTGTGAAGGAATCCCTTTATAATCAAGGAGTTCTTTTGATAAAAAAGGGTAAATTGCAGAATGCCCTCGAAGTATTTCAAAAGATATTATTGATAGATCCAGTTTTTAAAGATGTAAGAAGAATAGTTGATTCTCTTAATTCAAAATTAAAGGGGATTGGCGATGGTTCTGAAATAAATTTAAAATTTATAGATGATAATTTAATAAATTCAATATTGAAAAAAGGTTTATTGTATTCTTCTGTAAGATTTGATATAGATAGACTGGAGGCTGAAATTGATAAGAGGCTTGCTGGAATTGTCTCTTCGCAAAAGAGTGGTGTAAAGAATGTGCAAACTCAAAGTTCTACTCTTTCTGTGGAAAAGATTAATCAGATGCCAACAAAGGATTTTAAAGAGATAGCAAGAAAACTTGTTGTTACTCTTGGATTTGAGATAAAGGCCGAACCAAAATTTCAGGGAGACACTGAATATCTGGATGGAAATGCAATAAATTTTTTGGTAGAACAAGGGGGAGGTGGTAAAAAAAAGGAGATTCTTTTTACTATGCGTAGATATGACGATGAGGTACCAGAACTCTCTGTTGGTAATTTTTTAGACTGGCTTGAAGAGAGGGGGATATCTCAGGGGGTATTTATTGCTACCTCTATGTTTTCTAAACAGGCTTTACATTTGGCACAGGAGTATCAAAATGTAAAGTTTATAGATAAAAACGGTTTAGCAAAAATGCTTGGGAGGATAAGATAATGGGGAAAAGAATAGTTTTTATATTTTTATCTATTACTATCATTATACTTTTTGGGGCTCTTTATTTTTTAGGATTTATGAATCTAATGATGAAAGAGACAGAGTTTTTTAATAGATTTAAATGGCTTGATTTTGGAGCACCGATTATCTCTATATTCTATCTTATACTCTTATCTATATTTTTTATAGTTGTTCTTGCTATAATGATAAGATTGATTATCTCATTAAAGCAAGATAATATAAAACTAACTACAACTAATATAGATGAATTTTCTATAAAAACCGACACAAGCGCAGATATAACATCTTCAGTAAATAAACTCTCTTCAACTCTTAATAAAAATATTAATCTTATGGATCAATATTCTAAAAATATTGAAAAGGATATTGAACATATAAGTAAAATAGAAGAAGAAATAAATTTTCAGGAAAAAATAGATTCTATCTATCAAAATTTCTCACAGATGATAAGTGATATTATTGAGTGTGTTTCAGTTTCTGAACTATTTGAAAAAATTTTATTCTGGGGTGCAAATCTTTCTCACTCAAAGAGAGGATCTTTAATGGTTGTTGATAAAAATAAAGAGTTATATGTCTATAAAACAATAGGTTGGACAACTGAGGAAAAGGCTAATATAAAAAATATTCGTATTCCATTGGGGTCTGGCATTGCGGGTAAAGTTGCAAGTGAAAATAAAAGAATATTTGTTACAAATATAGAAAATTATGATGGGTATGATTTTAAATATAAGGATAAATATGAAACAAAATCTTTTATCTCTCTTCCTATATTTGGACTTCAAAGAGTTGTTGCTGTGTTAAATCTTACTGATAATAAAAATGGTTTTTATTCAATAAGCGATCTTGAATCTTTAAACATTATAACAGCAATTGGTTCAAAAATATTTGAATTAGTTCAGATAAAAAAAAGAATTTAATTCCTTTATAGTATGTTTATTTTACTCTATTTTAATCTATTTCTTATATGCTTTTAAAAAATAAATAAAGATATTTTTCTATTGTTATAGAAGTTATATCAATCTTAATATATTTTTTATTATTTCACTTTTATTATTTTCAAGAATATCAACTACAAATTCTAATTTCTCCCTTTTATCTGTTGCAAAACCAAAAAATATAAGGGATCTAATTTTACCAAAAATTTTAACCGGGTAAATTAAAAGAGATTTCATATCCTTATAATCTTCATAAATTTTTTCATTATTGTGAAAAATAGACTTTATCTTATTTATATCAGCAACATAAACTAATCTCTCATTTGTAAAAATATGCTGAATCAATGTATTATTTGCTTCTATATTATATTGTTCTACTCTACTCTCTTTAAAACCAAATTGATATGATTGAATAAAACTACCGCTGTTCATTGAGTTAATAAAGAGAGATAACTTTAAAGCTCCTATTTTATCACAGATATTATCTAACAAAATCTGAAAAGGTGTCTTTTGCTTCTCAATATCTTCTATCTCTTTTGCTAAATTATCATCGGGCCTATTAATATTATCATAGAATGAATCTGGAATGCGGGGAATCTCTTCATCGATTTTCTCTATCTCTTCTATATCTTCTTCTAAATTGCCCACTTCATCTTTAAGATCTTCTCTCTTTAAATTAAAAAGATCTTCTATGTTGTCTATATCTTCCTCTTTACTTTTTTCTATTTGATCTTTTTCTTTTAAAACCATCTCTTCTTTTTCTTCTTCTAAATTTAATTTTATATCCTCTCCATTCCCCATTATTTTTGGAAAATAATCTATATCAAAATCTAATTCAGATTCATTATAATAATCCATATTTAATTTATTCTCCTCTTCTTGATCGCCTGATATTTCATAAATCACAACATCCTCTGATTCACTGCTATTATCAAATATCGGTGGCCTCTTTAAAATAAGATTATTCTCTCCAAAAAATACATCCATATTAAATTCTTCTGCATCCTCTATAAAAATTGGCAAACTGGTTTTATCACTCTCTTCTTCAATATCCTCTTTTTCAATTAATTCAACATTTACATTTTCTTCCTTTTCCTCTCCTCCTAAATCAGTTTCTTTTACTTCTTCTATTTCTTCGAGTTCTTCAATATCTGTTGGTTCTTCTTTCTTAATTTTATTTGCTTCTTCTTTGGCTTCTTCAATCTCATCTTTTTCAGTCACTTCCTCAAGTTCTTCAACCTCTTCAGCTTCAGATAATTCTTCAAGAGTCTTAATCTCTTTGGTATTACTTGTTAATTCTTTTGGCTCTTTAACTTCCTCTGTTTCAGTCACTTCTTCCAATTCTTCAACCTCTTCATCTTCAGATAATTCTTCAACTTCCTCAACTGATTCTGCCTCACTAACCTCTTCAAGTTCCTCAACTTCTTCAGCCTCTCCGATCTCTTCAAGTTCTTCAACTTCTTCAACTTTATCAGAAACTTTATTAGACTTATATTCTACCTTTTTAATTTGATTAACTGATTTTATATTAGAATTATAATTAAATGCTATTCCTTTTTCTGTAATAGTAGATATTAATTTTTCAAAAAGTTCTTCCATTTTCTGAATAGTCTCTGTTTGCTGAAGAGATTCAAGATTTCTATTCATACTCTCTTCAATCTTTTTTAAAATAATATCAAGCTGTTCTTCAAGGCTCTTTTTATTTGATTTATTCAATTTTTTAAAATCAGTATAAATACTATCAAGAATTCTCTTTTTTCTACTACCTAATTGAGACTTTAATTTCTCTATCTCTTCTTTTGTTCTTGAATTTATTATCTCCTCGAGTAACATTGTTGAAAATAGAGATACTTTCTCTTTTGCCTTATCAAAATCTGATTTTTTAAATGACAAAATCAACAAAATTAAAATATAGAGAGTCAAAAAAAACAAAAATACTAATAATGTGGATCTTCTTTTATCAATAATAAATACATTATTATCAACAAGCCTTAAAAAAGTAATATTGAATTTTTTAAAAGTATATTTAAAATTCTTATATATTTTTGAAATATTATGACCAGAAGAATCTTTAATATTTGTTGCAATAATTTTTGTATCTTTTTCATCAATTGTAATTTTTTGCAGTTCTTCATTAGGTATCTCTTTGGGCTTGTTTATAAAAATTAAAGAATCATTTATAAAATCAATACTCTCATATTTCAAGAACTCATTTTGCAATAAAATATCCAGAATAAATGACTCTTTAAAATAAAAAAGCATTACACCTATTATTTTATTATTATATACAACCTTTTTTTTAAATATAACAAAACCATTAAAAAATAATAGGTTTTCTTTATTGTTAGTTTCTGAAGAATAGATATTCTTAAAATTTTCTATCCTATCAGAAGAGACAAATGATATAAATCCTCTATTAATAATTCTCTCATTTTCTAAACTTGAAAAAAGTATATTTTTATTATTATCAAAAAATTTTATACAGTATATATTATGTTTAACAATTAACTCTTTTGATAGATTATCTTCATTTACTAAATTAAAATTTTTTGATCTTAATTTATCAATGAATTTAGAAAAATCAAATTTAGATATAAAACTATTTAAATCAGCATCTATCTCTTTTAAATAGGTCTCTATCTTTTGTGCTGTCTTATCTATCTCTTTTTGATATTTTTGCTCAAGATGTGTATTAAAAAATTTGATAAATCCGAGATCTATTTTTGAATAAAACAGAACAAAAGAGATTAATATAGCCAATAAAATGAGTATAATAAAACTGATTATTGCCTTTACTAAGTTTGACATTTTACTTTATGCTGGCTCCATTGTATTAGCGATCTCTCTATAATTATAATACATCTTTTTATATTTTTATCGGTAATTTTTGAAAAATATACCTACTTTTATTTAAAAATTTATTATAATTTTTCTATTTATCTATATTTCTCACTAAAAGCAATTTTTAAAAGAAATGTTATTGATTAGAAAAAAAAGATTATCTTTCAATATACCCAATATCAAGTTCTACCTTTTTATCAGGGTGAATTATAAATTCTGCTATTAATAAGGCTATATCATCGTTATTCTTTATATCTCCTTTAAATTCTTTTAAAGAATTTATAATAATCTTTACCATATCAGCCACATTTTTATAATAATTTTCTACTATAATCTTCTTAAATCTCTCTTCGCCAAAAAATTCTTTGTTATCATTTCTTGCCTCTGGAATCCCATCTGTATATAATATCAATTTATCGCCATTTTCATAAGTTATAGTATCACTTCTGAATTGAATGTTTGGAACAGCCCCGATTATGGTAGAATTTGAAGTAAGTGGGACAATTGTCCTATCTTTTTTAAGAAGATACATCTCATTATGGCCAGCATTTATATATTGAATTGTATAATTGTTAGTATCTATAATACAATAAAAAGATGTAAGATAGTTACCGATATTCCCAACAAGTTCATGTATATCGTTATTTACAAGAGAGACAATTGTCTCAACAGAGTTCTCCTTTTTAGAATAATTAGAAAAGGCGACCTTTGCCATTGTGGTTATAAGAGCCGCTGGAACCCCATGCCCACATACATCAAGTATAACAACACCATATTTATTTTCTGAAATTTTATAAACATCATAAAGATCCCCTCCCAATGACTCCATCGGTAGATAAATACCATAAAGGTTTATTGCCTTTGATTCTGGAAAAACCTTTGGTATTAAGGCTTCCTGAATCTTTTGGGCCATTTTTAATTCTTTTAAATTCTGTTCATTAATTTTAATAAGTTTCTCATTTACATACGACAATTCTTCATTAGCCTTCTTCAATTCAATGGTCCTCTGCTCTACAAGTTGCTCTAAATGTTTATTATAACTATCAATTGTTGTGGTCATTTCATTGAATGATTTACCCAATATAATAAATTCCCCAAAAAACCTTTTAGTATCAATCTGATAACTGTAATTTCTTTTAGATATTTCTGCTGCTCCAATAGCAAGTTTTTTAATAGGCGTTGAAAATAGAGCACTTAAAATTATGCATATTATTATTATTAATATTAACATTGCTATAACAGTAAAAAATATAACAGAAATAACATAATAGACTGGTTTATAAATATGATTTAACGGATGAAAATATAAAAACTTAACTTGAGATTCAGAAGATAAATATATTAAGAATAGATAGGATTTTCCCTTATATTTTATAATTTTAGTGCCAATATCCTCATTATTTTCATATCTTTTTAATAGATCCATAACATTCTTATCATTTAGAATTTTTTCATCAGTATTTAAGTTATTATAATCAATAATACTCATATTATTAAAATCATCATAATATTCATTTTCTTCACTGATATATCTCTTTTTTTGTTCATCGAATTTAAAATAGTCATCTTTAGAAGGATGATTCTTTGATAATATTTTATTATTCTTATCAAGAACATACAATGTCCCATAAAAAAGTGGTTGAATATCTTTATATATATTTGAAATAAAAGATTCATTTACTATAACCATCATAAATTTAGTAAATTCTTTAGCATCCTGAGGATAATATGGATATATAAATACCATACTATTTTCTACATCATAACCGATTAAAACCCCATCTTCCATTTTACCAAAATTAAGCTTTATATTTGGATTATTTTTTAATTCTTTAAACAATGGATCATTTAGAAATTTATTATTATCAACCTGAATTGTATCAAAGGTAAAATAGTGTTTCTTAAAACCATGCTCTGGATCTAACAATGAGATTCTGTCAAGTTCCCCAATTAAAAAAATCCCCTCAAATTTTACCATAACCGCTCTTCTTATAGAATTACCAAAAGGATCACTCCCAAGCCCATCTATATTTCTTACAAGCATCCTCTCCTCAGTTTGAGATTTATATGTAGGATAATTTATAAGCTTTATAAAATTTGGTAGCAATGTAATATCATAAAAATTCATTGCATACTGTTTATATATAAAATCAAAATTAGAGGCAACCTGTGTAAGAACAGTTTCATAAAATTCTTTATTTTTATTTTCTAAATAGGAAAATAAAATCCTCATTGATATTGCTGATAAAATCAGAAGTGGTATTATACCTATTGGTAAAATAGTAATTAACAACAAAAATCTTATTTTTAAAGACTTTAATATATTCATTTTTATTTCCAACTTTATAAAATATGATTTATGGAGACAAGTATACAGAAAATTTCTAATTTTGTCAAAAAATATATAAAAAATATATAAATATATTTTGTTAACTGACAATAAAAAGTAATTTTTTTGTAAAATAAAGATTCTTTTGTAAAAGATTTTTTCTGAAATTTTGTGAAGTAATATGTAGAAACATTTTTATAAGGAGGGCTTTTTTATGAAAGAATATGAGTTTGTGATTGGTAAAAATCTTTTTGAAAAGATTAAATCTTTAAAAGATAAAAGGGGTGAAAGTATTTCCACCATTATTAGAAATATAATTTTAAAAGTAATCCCAGTATTAGAAAAAAAACACTTAAAAGAGGAGAGACGAAAAAAAGATTATCCACTAGTTATGGCTACAAATAAAATAAAGGTATTTTTACCAGAGAAGGTATACAACGAACTAAAGGTAATACACGATCATCTGAATACCTTCAGCATTGCCACTCTTGTTCGTGAGATACTCGAAGTATATTTTTATGGCGTTGAGAGATTTGGAGAAAAAGAATTTGAAAGAAAGATAAAGAAACTAAAAGAGAAGATTGATGATTTTAAGAAAAATAAGCGTTGGGTGAAAAAAGAGGGGCAAGATATCCCCACCACCCCCACTAAACTTTATTTTTACTTAATGTACCACGATGAAAATTTTTGCTTGCGTAAGATAAAATTTTTATAAAATTAGCAAAAAATAGATTATTTCTTATCTCTTATTTTAGAAATAATCTTGAGTAGTTTTAATTAGCTAAAAAAAATATTACAAAAATTATAAAGCAAAAACTTATTAGTATAAAAATTATGCTTAATAGATTTAAAACAAAGTTTATATTATTCTAACAAATAGATAAAAATTTAAAATTTATTTAAAAAAATCAATTTTTTTATATCTTTTTTTGACATATATTTTTTTTTATTATATACTAAAAACATATTTTTTTGAGAGAAAGATTATGGAGAAAAGATTAACAGAAAATAAATATTTTAAAAAAGGTGATATCATTGTATATGAGGGACAGATAGACTCCGGAATATACTATGTTAAAAAAGGCATTGCTAAAAATATAGAAAGTAATATTTTGTATGGAGATGGTTCTGAATGCTCTCATAGATTTTTTGGATTTTTAGGATCTTTACAGAATAAAAGAACATCCACAATTGTCGCAGAGACAGATGTGGAAATACTAAAAATTGATTTTTCAATAATTCAGAATGATGAGTCCCTTTATACTATAGTAAATGATGTTTTAAAAGAGTTTATAGAGATAGTATTACAATATGAAAATAGAATCGATTCTTTACTTGAAGAAAATAAAAAATTAAAAGAGAAATTAAAAGGAAACTAAAATGGAATATTTAAAAGCAATTATAATTGCTCTTGTCCAGGGTATTACAGAATTCTTACCTATCTCCTCTTCTGGACATATTTTATTACTAAAAAATATCCTAAATTTTGAGATTCAGAGTAATTTTTACGACATTCTACTTCATTTTGGTACTTTAATAGCAGTTATTTTTTATTATAGAAAGGAAATCTATGAACTAATAATTGGTATTTTTAAAAATGAGATTAACTCGACTTTTTTAGGCGGAACAATAAAAAGAGTAGAAATATTAAGAATATGGCTTTTATTTATAATTGCAACAATACCAGCGGGTATTAGTGGATTTTTTTTAGACGATTTTTTTGAAGAAAATAGTTTCTTTTTATCAAAAAATCTTTTCCTTTTTTTAACTATTTCTTTTTTAATAACAGGTATTTTACTATTTCTTACACTCTTTATAAGGCAAAAAAAGGAGAAAGATATAAAATCTCTCTCTTTTTTACAATCTATCATAATTGGTTTATTCCAAAGTATTGCAGTTGCCCCCGGGATTTCAAGATCTGGCACAACTATAAGCGCTGGTATTTATACCGGCTTAAAAAGATCTGATGCAGGTACTTTTTCCTTTTTAATGATTATTCCACTAATATCTGGTGCATTTTTATTAAAAGTAATAAAATTTATTAAAAATTATCAATCTTCCGATATAAATAATGTAGGACCTTTTATTATTGGTTTTTTTGTTGCAATAATTACTGGCTATATATCGCTAAAACTACTTATTAATGTGATAAAAAATGGAAAGTTTTGGATATTTTCTATATATATGTTATTACCTGCTATTGTCTCTTTTATTTTCTGGTTATTATAACCTGAAAAAAATAGGGAGGGGATAAAATTGAAAATTATTAAAATTATATCTTTTATTCTTATACTTATAAGTATTATATTATGTTTTCTATATATTGATTACTATTTTATAGACTGTAAAATAACAGATTTTATATCAAGAAATACTGTTAATTTTCTGAATAAATATATGGGGATATCCTCTTTTTTATTTATATTCTCAGGGCTCTTTTCTGGCTTAATGCTTTTAGTTTCTAAAAATATAATTAATAAAATATGTTTTAATTCTGGATATCTTCTTCTTATTTTATCCTTCTGCTCTTTTTTCTCTTTTATAAAAATAGGCATTATATCCGGGGGAATAATAGGAGAAGAATTGAATAAATTTTTCTTAAAAAACAATAATTATTTTATATTTTCATTGTTGCTATTATTTGCTTTTTTTACATCTTTTTCTCTTATTTTATTCCCTTTTAGAAAAAATATAGTAAACTATATCTTACTATTCTTTTCATACTTTTCTAAAATAAAAGATAAAGAAAATAATAGTATAAATATAGACAATAGAGTCGATTTTAATATTAATAGAAATTTTAAAACTGATAGGCTAAAAAGATTACAGAAAGGGGATATCCCCTGGATATCAAAAGTTATTTATGAGAATAGTAATAATAGAATAGAGATTCCACTATTTTCCAGCAATTCTGTTTATAAAAAATTTAAATTAAAATCAGAAGATAAAAATACAGAAGAGTATGAAGAGGTTGATACATTTTCTGATAGTAATATTAATAAAGTATATGAGGAGATAAATAAAAGAAAAGATCAATATTACAAAAGATTAAAAGAGACATGGCCAGATTCATGGAAAAATGAAAATCAATCTAAAAATAATGAGATTACTTTAATTGAAGATATTGAAATTGTTGAAGATGAGGATTATTGTGATAAAAATAAAGAAATTTTACTTTTACCAGAATATAATAATTCAAAAATTGAAGAATTTATTCCTATTGAGAATGAAAATAAACAAACATCTTCTTATGAAGATAATAATCTTGAAAAAGATATTGATTTTGATAAAATATTCAGTCAAAATTTTAATGAAAAATTAAATGAATATAAAGAAAACATTGAGAATAAATTTAGTAATACTGTGTTACCAGACTTTGAGATTCTAAAAAGCAGCGAAAAAATAAATCCATCAATATTTAAGGCTGAGGAAGATGAATCAGCAAGAATCTTAGAAGCAACTCTAAAAGAATTTGATATAGAGGCAAAGGTTGTTGAGATAATTCATGGGCCTGTTGTAACTCTATTTAAATTAAATCCAGCACATGGGGTAAAGTTATCAAGAATCGAAAGTCTCTCGAACAATCTTGCACTAAGGCTTGCTGCCCAATCAATAAGAATAATTGCCCCAATTCCGGGAGAAAAGTTTGTGGGTATAGAAATACCAAATAGAAAAAGAGAACTCGTGAGTTTTAAGGATATTATTAATAGTGATAAATTCAAAAATTCAAACTATAATATACCAATAGGACTGGGTAAAGATATCTATGGTAGAATCATTGTAATAGATCTTTATAAAATGCCTCATATATTAATAGCTGGGGCAACTGGTGCTGGAAAATCAGTATGCGTTAACTCTTTTATATCCTCAATACTATTCTCTAAAACTCCGGATGAATTGAAATTTATCTTAATTGATCCAAAAATAGTAGAATTAAAACCTTACAATAATATACCACATCTTTTAACGCCAGTGATTACTGATTCAAGTAAGGCAATATCTGCTTTAAAATATCTAACTTATGAGATGGAAAGAAGATATTCTTTACTCGATCAGATGGGAGTTCGAGATATTGTAGAATATAGAATTTACCAGAAAACCAAAAAGAAACACCTTGAGAATCTACCATTCATAGTAGCAATTGTTGATGAATTCGCTGATCTAATAAGCGCATCTGGAAAAGAGGCTGAATTCTTATTTGCAAGACTTGCTGCAAAGGCAAGAGCTGTTGGCATTTTACTTGTTTTAGCAACACAAAGACCATCTGCTGATGTAATAACAGGGCTTATTAAGGCAAACATACCGGCAAGAATTGCTTTTCAGGTAATATCATTACAGGATTCAAGAATAATTCTTGATCAAAAGGGTGCTGAAAAACTTTTAGGACAGGGGGATATGCTCTATTTAAGTCCCACACAACCATTCCCTATTAGAATTCAAGGAGCATTCTTAAGTAAGGAAGAGGTAGATCTTATTGCTGAACACTGGAAAAAAATAGCTGAACCAGAATATATTGATATAGAAGAGATAATAGGAGAAGACGAGGAAGAAGAGGATATTGATTATTTTGAAAATGGTAAGGATCCTCTCTTTGATCAGGCACTGGAGATAGTCTATAAAATGAATAAAGCAAGTGCCTCTTATTTACAAAGAAAGTTAAATATAGGATATAATAGGGCAGCAAGAATTGTGGAAGAGATGGAAAAAATGGGAATAGTTGGGCCTCAAAGAGGGGCAAAACCGAGAGAAGTCATATGCAGAAAAGATATCTAATTAAGAGATAAAAATTTTTACTTTAAAAAAATTTAGCATATTTTTTATAGAATGTGTAAATCTATCACTATTTTTAAGGCAAGATATTTTTAGGTGAAAATATGAATAATTTAGCAATTTTAATATGTTCCTGTGATAAATATGAGGATGCATGGCAGCCTTTTTTCTTTTTTTTCAAAAAATTCTGGGGGAATTGTGATATCCCTATCTATCTTCTTACCAACTTTAAAAAATACAATGATGATAAAATAATCTCCTTATGTATAGGTGAAGATATCGATTGGTCAACAACTTTTTTGCATGCAATAGAAAAGATCAATAAAAAGTATCTTCTTATTTTTATGGAGGACTATTTTTTAACAGAAAAAGTGGATTTTGATTTTATAAAAAAGAGTGTAATATATATGCAAGAAAATAAAATAAGCTATTTTAGACTCTTTCCGTGTCCTGGTCCAGATAATATTATAGGAAATATAGATGATATAAAAATAGGAGAGATAATGAAGAATTCTCCTTACAGAGTATCATTGCAGCTTGCTATATGGGATATAGATTATTTAAAAAGATTGGTAAAAAAAGGTGAGAGTGCATGGGAATTTGAAATTAGAGGGACAGAGCGAACTAACAACATGGATGATAGACTTATTTCTATATCCAGAGAAACAAGATATCCACTAAAATATCTCTGCACAGCAATTGTAAAGGGTTACTGGAAAAAAGAAGCAGTAGAATTATGCAAAAAAAATGGCATTAAACTGGATTTAAAAAAAAGAAAAATAGAACCTTTTTATGTTAGAAAAGATATAAAAATTATAATTAAATTAGTAAATCTAAAAAATAAAATCAAAAAGAGATTAAAAAAAATATTTTCAAAAAAATAATTTTAATTTTATGACAAAAATTTATAATCACTAGAAATGATTAAAATAATATTAGAGTTAACAAGCTGCATCGCGAGGGTGCGATTTTATTTTTAGAGAGATAAAGAGATAGAATTAGCCTAAGATAAATTTTGAGTAAGAAAGATAGAATGGTAAAATTTTAGATAGAGCACTAATTTTATAA
>DAONLM010000019.1:0-24583 GCA_035406685.1 Spirochaetota bacterium | reverse complement strand
AATCACAAAATTTTTGAAAAAATCCTTTACAACTTTTAGAAAAAAATTTAAAAAAGTTTTCTAAAAATAAAATCGTACCCTTCTATTTTCAAGACAGATTCATTTTTTGACGAAACAATTTTTTTTAATATAATATATATTTTATATCTTTTTTATATATTAAATAATTAATTATTTCTAACTATAGAAAGCATAATATTACATTATTAAAAAAAATATCTATTTCTTTAAAAAAAATTTTAAAAAAAGTTGCCGATTCACTTGATTTTTTAATTTTTCTTTCCTATAATTAAATTTAGAAAAATTAAATTTTAAGAATAAATAGGGGTAGTAATATGAAAAAAAATTTTATTCTATTTTTATTTTTAATTAATTCTTTTTTGCTATTTTCAGGAGAAAAAATAATCTTTAAAAATAATGATCTTTTTTCTGGTAATTTGGTTTTACTTACTTCTGAAAATGTTGTATTTTACTTTCTTAATAGGAGATTTGAATTTAAGTTAAGTGACATTAAGAAAATAGATTTTTCAGAAAGTAATGAGGAATTTGAGATACTTTTAGAAGATAATTCTAAAATAAAAGGTGCAATAGTTGATCAGGATGATGAATTCTGGACAATTGGTTCAAGTGCGGGCATTACTCCTATTGAGAAAAAAAGGGTCAAAGAGATATTTAATCCCTCCTTTGCAAAATATAGGAATCCAGAAAAGAGATTTATCTTTAAAACAAATATTGGGATTGATACAAATGCAACTTTTGTCGTAAATGATTTTTCAAACTATTTTAAAAGTTACTGGAGTCTAAAAAGTTATTTTGAATTTAATTTTTTTCTCCCAGTGTATTTCGGATTTGATGCAGGTTTTGTAATGTTTTATCCAGAATTTGGTTCTTTAAATGACTTTCTTTATCTTGTCCCAATTAATTTTACTTTAAAATATATGGATAGCTTTTATAAAGGGACAAAAGAAAATCATCCACTAAATAATTTATTCTGGCATATCAAATTTGGTGCTGGATTTTCTCCGATTATTTTTAGTGAAGTAAAAGAAAATAAAGCCACTGCAAGTATTGGTTTTAGTGGTGAAATAGATTATGGTATAAAATATGCTATAAAGAAATTCTTTGTTATTGGTATCAGTGGCAACTCCTCTATAATTGTAGATAAATCTCAGTTTATATTTTTACAAAGTGCAGGGGTAACTCTTGAGTTTAAATTTTAGGAGGAATCTTTATGAATTTATGTAAAAGAATAATTTTTATAGCAATAACTTTTTTAGTTATTATTACAATTATTAATTGTGACGGAAATGCAATAGCCGAGGCTTTAAAGAAAAGAGATGCATTGCTATTTTCTAATACAGACAATTATTATCAATTTGAGATAAAGAATGTAACAGCAACACAAATTTTTGGAACAAAAAATATTTTACTAAGCTGGCAGAATCCATCTGATTCTGAGTTTAGCAAAGTCATTGTAGTAAGAAAAGAAAATTCTTTTGCCACATCAATAGCTGATCCTAATATAAAGTTTATATACCAGGGCAATGATAATAATTTTATTGATACTGATTTAAGCGGGGATACAGTTTATTACTGAACTATCTTTACAAAAAGTAAAGATAATAGATATTCAAAAGGCGTAAATATTAAAAAAGAGGTAATAGAAAATGGAACATCAGAGAATCCTTATTATGAACAAGAGATTAGCAATCTATCTGTTACTCAGGTGCCAGCCACTACTAATGTCCAGATTAGCTGGACAAATCCAACAGATGATCAGTTTGATGGGGTATTAATTTTAAGAAAAGAAAATACATTTCCTACCGGCTATAATGATAGTTCTGCTAATATTAGATATTTAGGAACAGGGACAGGGTATACTGATCTATATTTAGAAGAGGGCAAAAAATATTGTTATACAGTTTATTGTAAAAATAAGGATGCTAAATTTTCAAAAGGGATTAATCAATCGATTATAATTAATGCAGCAGGGGATATCACATACAGTTATGAGGTAAATGATTTTGTTGCAACACAGGGTAAGGATAATAGAGAGATAGTATTAACCTGGATTAATCCATCTGATTCAAATTTTACCTCTGTAAGATTATTAAGAAGAACTGATCAATATCCAACTGGTTATAATGATGGTAGTGCGACTTTACTCTATACTGGAACCAATCAAAGATATACAGATTCAAATTTAACACCCGGAACCACATATTACTATACAATTTATGCAAAAAATAGTGCTGACCAATATTCGAGTGGAGTTAATGCCTATAAAGAGGTCACAGAGACAATTGTAGATATAAGAAAAAGATCTTTCTTTATAATAGGTGGTTCAAGTAATTATACTACTCCACAATCAAATATAGTTACGCAGGTTGATATGTTTGATCCATTGACAGAGACACTTTATTCTAATGTAACAACAATGCCTACTGGAAAATATTTTTGTGCTGCCACATCAGTAAATGGCAAGATCTATATTTTTGGTGGTCTTAATTCAACACCAGCAGCAACAAATACTTTAGATATACTGGATGTGGAGACTCTTACCTGGTCCACTGGAACAGCCTTAACAGGACAGAATAGAGTCGCATTACAACTTGTCAACTGGAATAAAAAGATATATACTGTTGGCGGAACATCTGGCACAACTGGGGCAAATGCAACAGCAGATGGTAGAAGATATGATCCAGTGACAAATACTTGGATGGCTGATAATAATAATATTTATGCTGATATATCAACTGCAAGATATGCCTGTTGCGCCACAGCATATCAGGGTATGATCTATTATTGGGGTGGACAAACAACCGCTGGTGCAGTAAGCAATACTGGTTACTATTATAATATTTTAAATAATTCTGCGGTTGCAATAACTGCTATTACCAATATGAATAATCTTGTTGGGGCTACCTCTATTCTTTATAAAAAGAGTTTAGATAATGGCTATGAAAAGGTTGTCTGGTTTATAATAGGTGGCGCTTTAGCAAGTGCATCAAGTACAGCTATTCCTCATGCAAATGCAAGCCTTAACTGGGCCGGAACAAGCTCTCTTTTTATGTTAGAGTTACCATCATATAATGGGGCTCCTAATTGGATTCAAGTCTTTGGTATATCTTCTCTTTTAAATCAAAATAGAATATATGCTGGCGGAGAAAGTTATGGGGATTATATATATGTCTTTGGTGGAGCAAATAACGGGACTGTTTTAACAAGTATTGAGAGACTGAAAATAGAAAACGGCAAACCAAAGGATGGGTGGCAGAATATAGGTAGTCTTAGCGTAGCAAGATTTGGCTTTGCAATAACAAAAGTAAACTACTAGGAGGAATGTTTATGAAAAAGAATATTATATTTTTAATAACTATAATTATATTGATATTAATAATAGGATGCTCAGAGGGGGCACTTAATCAAGCCTATTTAAAAGCAACTTTTGATAATACAGAGAATAATTTAGAGGTAAGTAATATTTTATTAATTCAACAAACAGATAGCTATAATATATCAATCAACTGGAAAAATCCAGATGACTCTAATTATAAAGAAACAATTATTCTTAAAAGTTCAAAGACATTTCCTTTAAATACAAATGATTCTAATTCTACTAAAATATATCAGGGTAATGCTACTTCTTATATAGATAGTGATGTAAGTCCAGATAGAATTTATTATTATAGAATTTTAACTAAAAATAAATATAATAAATATTCTACTGGAATAACATCTTCGATTGAAGTTTTTAATATATCAGAAATTTATGATCAGAATGTTACAAATT
Source organism: Spirochaetota bacterium (assembly GCA_035406685.1). Classification (GTDB taxonomy): domain Bacteria; phylum Spirochaetota; class GWE2-31-10; order GWE2-31-10; family MWDO01; genus DAONLM01. Next base: position 20,790 of record DAONLM010000019.1, on the reverse strand, counting down.
TTACCCTCTCTCAGATAAGTAATACCACAAATGTCCAGCTTAATTGGATAAATCCAACAGATGATAAATTTATTGGAGTCTATGTTTATAGAAAGACAACTGGATATCCTACTGGAATAAATGATCCTCAAGCAACTCTTGTTTATCAGGGGACATCAGATAATACCATAGATACAGGGCTTCTTGCAAACAATGTATATTACTACACAATATTTTGTAAAAGCGATGATAATAAGATTTCAGCCGGAACAAGAAATGCCATTGGAATAGTAAATTTTACGCCAGCGCCCAATGTCTATTATCAAAAGGTAAGCAATTTTAGATCTACTCTGGGTAATGGGAATGTCCTATTAGAATGGGATAATCCAGTGGATGCAAGTTTTGATGGAGTTAGAATTAAAAGAAAGATAGGAAGTTATCCATCAGCATACAATGATGGATCTGCTACTACTATATATGAAGGAACTTCTGATTCTTATCTTGATAACAGTGTGGTAAATGGTAATACATATTATTATGCTATCTTTGTAAAAAATGATCTTGGCTACTTTTCAAATACAAGTGCAAAGAGTTATAAAAAAGTCTTAACATTTACACAAGATATAAGAAGAAGATGTTTTTATTTAATTGGAGGTAGTTCAAGTTATACAGAACCTTTTAGCAATCTTGTAACAGAGGTTGATGCATTTGATCCTGTTACAGAGACAATATATGCAAATGTTACTCAACTTCCTACTCCAAGATATGGTTGTGATATAGCAAGTGCTAATGGTAAAATATATGTTTTTGGCGGAGTGGATGAAAATAAGAATATAGTATCAAGAGTGGATGTTCTTGATGTATCAAGCCCGGTATGGCCTGATAATATATGGAGTGAGGCAAGTCCTATGCCATTGCCAAGATTTAGTCATAGAGCATTGAGTTCTAATGGTAAGATATATGTACTTGGCGGTGCTACTGGATATTTAGGTATAAATGAAGGACCCACTTATTTAATTTATTCATATATTTATATGAGTGCTAAAATACATCTTTATGATCCTACAACAGATAACTGGATTGTGGATGAGGTTCTTGTTCCAAATATGCAAAGTGTAGCCGGTGTTAAAAGAATGAATTTTGCTGCTGGAGTTTTTGATGGGAATCTTTTATATAGTGCTGGAGTATATAATGGTACTGCTAATCTTACAAATACAACAATACTTCAGAATATGACTTCAAATTATTATATTACATTATCCAGTCTTGCAGCTAATAGTGCAGAGGGTGCTGGATTATTTTATAATAAAAAGAAAGCAGATAACACAGAGTTGTATCTCTTTCTTTATCTTGGTGGCACAACAACTAATCCAACTTACTATGAACCGATAAGAGCTGGAACTCCTCCAGTAGTTGGAACAAATCTTACTGCTGTGAATAGCTGTTATTATATAATGTTTGAATATAGTGGTGGGGTAAATGCCAGCAACTGGACCGCATTGGGAAGTCCAGCAAAGAATTTATTAACTCCAAGGGCCTATGCAAAAGCAGAGTATTATGGTGACTATGTATATATATTCTGTGGCATAAATAATGTTGGGGCTGTTATTAATAGTATAGAAAAAATTCAGGTGGATGATAGTGCAAGCTTCCCATCTGGATGGCAATCAGTTTCAAGTACCGGTTTAACAAATAGATATGGCTTTGGTCTAACAAAAGTAAAATAAATTTTAAAAAATAAATAAAAGGAGATATTTTAATGAAAAAAATAGGATTAATTATTATTATTTTAACATTTTTTATAATAAATTTAAATGCTGACAATAAGACAGATTCCCTCGATAAATACAATAGTGGGATGGAAAAATTTCAAAAAGGTGATATTGATGGTGCTATAGATGATTTAAGGCAGGCTGTTAGCCTTGATGATAGAAATTTTAAGGCTAAAAAGTCTCTTGTCGATGTTCTCCTTGTAAAAGGTAAAAATTTAATAAATGCTGAAAAATATGATGAGGCTCAGGAGATGCTAAAAGAGGCATACAGGTTATTTCCAAGTAATCAGGAGGTAGCTGATCTTTATAAGGGATTAAAAGATGGGACAATTCAAGAACAGAAGAAAAAAGAAAAAGAGCAGATAGAAAAAGAAAAACTCGCATCAAATACAGAGACAAAAGAAGACTCTTCTACCACAACTACAATTCAACAGAAGAGTAGTGATCAGACAACTCAAAAAGAATCATCAGGAACAAAGTCTGAGATTCTTGAAATAGAAAAGAAATATTTAGCAGAACTCGAAAGGCAGAGAAAAACTTATGAGAGAATAATAGAAAATTATAAAGGTGGCGGAAACGTGCAGATGGATCCAAATTTTATAAAAAAACAGACAGAAATTTTTGATAGTTTTATTACAAAATATAATGAATTATTAAAACAGAATGAAGAGGATAGAAAGAAAAACATGGAAGTATTAATTGAACAGATGAAAGAGAATCGAAAAATAATGGAGAAACAGGGGGGAATCTCAAATACAATTATTATAACAATTGTATCTTCTTTTTTGTTAGCAGTTATTCTTTTTATATTGGCTTTTTATATTCTGTTTTTTATTGCCAAGAGAAAAAAGCCAGCAACCGTATTTTCTAATGAAACTATATCAGAATTGTCAAATAGTCTATATATTGAAAATGAAAATAGCAAGAAACCTCAGTTAATATATGACGAGCAGGAAGAAAAGGATATGTCTCTTGTTGAATCAGAAATGTTAAAAGATCTATTAAAATCAGAAAAACTTAAAAAAATGCATCTTGAAATGAAACAGGGGACATTGACATGGGATACAATAAAAGAATATATTACTGAAATGAATAAAGATTTAAGGGTTGAGATTCTTAAGATTGTGGAGACAAAACTTTTAAATGAAGATATAAATAATGAGATGGTAGTATTGCCAATACTCTTTCCCTTTTTAACTGATGGTGATGATTATATAAGAGAAAAGGCAAAAAGTTTGATAACTACTAATATTAAGAAATTAAAACCAGTTAATAATGATATAATTATTCAACAAATAGCAGAAGGAGGCAGTATAAATATTCAGGAGCTCTCTTTAAAATCTCAGGAAATAGACAAATTACTATATAGAATAAATCATAGTTATAATATATCAAGATATGCAAAAGGAATTGCAAATATTTTGGGTTTTTCAAAGGAGAGACAATATCTTATTTATGAGACAGCACTTGTTCATGATATTGGCTATAATTTTATTGATAAGAATGTACTTTATAATATCAAAAATAAAAAAGAGCTTTCTGAAGAAGATTTTATAGAGATAAGGAAGCATCCGATAAAAGGCAAAGAGTTTTTAGAAAAATTTGATGATGTTCAAAAAGAGATGCTTGAAGGTGTTTTATATCATCATGAAAGAAACGATGGCTCTGGTTATCCAGAAGGATTAAAAAAGGAGAATATTCCTATTTTTGCTAAGATTATAGGTGTATGTGATACATTTGAGGCTTTAACTTCTCAAAGATTTCATAAAGAAAAGTTATCTTTTAAATCTGGGCTCGTGATAATCAAAGACATGGGAAAAAATAAATTCAATACTGAGATAATTGAGGCGCTGGAAGAGTATTTGATAAAGACAAATTTAATAAACATGGGGTAGGATATGGTAAAAGTTAAGAAAAATTTTTTAATCACAGGTAATGATAATCTCTCAATAGATATATTTGTATCAAATTTTGCTTATAATAAAAAACTTTATAAAGAGGATGTTCTTATAATAAATGATTCTCAATTTAATATCTTCACAAAAATAAAAAAAGGAAAATCTGATGATGATAAAGTTCTAAAAATTTTTGACCTATATACTGATAAATTTATACCATGTATAGAGATATCTCAACTTATTAAGGAGATTCAAGATAAACAAAAGAAAAAGTTATTGGTTGAGTTTTCAGAAAAATTAAATGATATAATAATAGTATCTGATTTTGAAGGAATTTATAATGATCTTTATAATGAATTAGAAAATATAATAGTTGTCCTTAATAATGAGCCAGATCTTATAAATCAATTTTATAAACTTGTAAAAAAAATAAATAATTTAGGTTTCAAAAAAGATCTTGAAATAATAATTGCAAATGTAAAATTTCTTGAAGATGCAATATCAATATTTAATAATCTAAAAAAAGAGATAAATGGCTTACTATATCTTGAAAAAGAGATAAACTTTTTAGGTTTTTTGAATATCGATATGCAAAAATTATATATTTCTCTCAAGAGAGGGGATATCTATATTAAAGTATTTAATGAGGACTCTTTTCATGGCTGTATAAAATTAATAGACGATAAATTAAAAGAGAATACAAAAGTTTTAAAAGAAGATTCTTTTTTGCTTAAAATTATTGAGAAGTTTTGAGAATTTGAGAGATGGTTATTATTTTATCCCTTAGTTGTTGGGGAGTAAGCTATTTATTTATGTAAAATTACACAGTAGATATCCCCCCTAATTCAAGGGGGGATATGTATATAATATAACAATTATTTTTTATAAAAAAATATATATACGACATATGTCGTAGTAAATGGATTATATTTATATAATATAACTATTTTTTATATAAGTATATAAAATATGCGACATATGTCGCAATAATAGAAGATATTAAAATAATATATATTTTTTATAAAAATAAAAAATATATTTATACTAACAAAATCAATTTACAAGTCATTCTGATCTTATTATATAAAAAATTAGTTCCAATAAATGATTTTAAAACATCTTTATGATGTTGATTTGTTATTTCATTCTCAAAAAAATCTATTACTTTATTCTTAAATTCATTAAATGTTTCATAATAAGTTGTTAAAATTATCTGTTTTGAATATTTCCATATATTTTTAATCAAGTCAAAATTTTTGGAATATAATGGCAACATATATATGTTAGATCAGATTTTGTTAATCTGTTAATACATTCTATAATTAGTTATTGTTAAAATAATCTATTACTTTCTGAGTTATATCATTTTGTGGATAATAGTAAAAAAGCCCTTCTGTTTTAACATCCAATATTATACTATAGCCATCCGTATCTGCTATTCTTTTTACCACATCGTATATTTCTTTTAATATAGGTCCTTTTATGTTATTAATCTTCTGCTCTATTTGATAAGATTTTACCTTATAATACTCATTATACTGTTGTTTTAATTCCTCTATTTTTTTCTGAATAGCAAGCTTTTTAGTCTCATCACTCTCTTTTAACTTTGCCTCATTATATTTCATTATGTTTTCTTCAAGCTTTTTTAAATTTGATTGAAACTCTTCCTTCTCTTTCTTTATATCCTGTATTGATTTTGACTTTCCAGAAAAGACTGTTTCAATTATTAAGTCTAAATTTATTACCCCTATTTTATCAATTTGCACAGTAGAATAAACGAAAGATATTCCTATAAAAGTAAAAAGAGCAAAAAATATTTTCTTCATAATTTTTTATCCTCCTATAAATATTTTTATCTGTAAAAAATTAAAAATAGTAACCAACAATAGATAAAACAAAATCTAAATTACCTGTCTCTGGCTGATTGGTAACCCATTCAAAGCCAGAATAAGGATTAACTTTAAATCTTTTTACAACATAAAAACTCAAAGGCAATTGTGGGAATGTTATCTGAAATCCAACCCCCATAGAGCCATACCAATTTTCTATACCATACCAGTTTGTCATACTCTCTTCATACCATTTATTGGATTCTAACTGATTCCACCACATCCATGCTTTACTATCATCATAACTTCCATTTTTGGATATAACATTTCCATTTTTATCAATGAGAGGTAAAACCTTTATAGGCCCTTCAACAAGATTAACAACATCTATAAAAGCAGCAAGCCATATAAACTTTTCATTTATAGGTATTCTATATTCAACAGAAAAATCAAATCTTGCATATCCTCTTTTATTTGTAAGCCTTCCTTCATAATTTGTAGCCCCTATAGAGTTAGCCCATCCCCTTCCTATGAAAAATCCATCAACAGTAAGATAATCAGTTGCATAAAGAATAGGCCCTTTTCCAGCAGTTGATTCACCATTAAGCTCACCACCAAGATTTCTAAAGCCCGGGAATATAAAAGATGCTGCTGCATTAAAGACTAAAACATGTTTAAATGGATAATCATTAAAATTTATATCAAGAATATTCCAGTAATATGTAAACTTTGTAGAGAGAGCAACAGAGTCAAAATGACCCCATGTATATGCCGCTGTAATTGAAAATTTCAAGCCATCATACGGATTAATTCTCTGCTTTGTAGTATTTATAGAAAATGTGGTTGCAAGTCTTGATTTTACAGACCATCCATTATTCTCTTTTAACAATTGTCTGTAAGAATATGAATAGACCTGATCAATAAGAGAATTGTCCAGCATAAAAGTATAAATTGGAGATAAGGTATAAGAACCACCCACACTAAAATACTTTAAAAATCTATATCCAGTACTTAAACCAAGTTCAAAGGTAAGATCACTTATCCCCATTGTCCACCAATTACCAGGGCCATATCCTACATAGTTTGGATTTTCTTCATCTTTATTTGCATACGTGTTGTCATAAAAGACTCTCACATCATTTTCAGTAGGATTTGGCGATGCACCCGATGACTTTGCATAGGTCTGATAGTCTTCAATGGTAAGTTTTCTATAAACTTTTTGAGTCCAGTTATGATAAAATTTTAAAGAAGTTCCTAAACTCCATGGGTAATTTAAAAACCATGGATCTTCGAGCCTAAATTCAAATCCCTGTTTATACAAAGATAGATCTATCTTACCACCTATTGTGAGTTCTCTACCTAAAAAATTCTTTTCTGTAATCTCGCCAAATAAAGTAATATCCAGTGGCCACTTATTGGTTGTTATTTGCATTCCAAATCTTATCTCAGCCGTTGATTGTTCTTCAAGAATATATGTAATCTTCAATAGTCCCTCTGCACTCCCAACCTGAATATCATAATCTACCTTAGAAAAAAATCCAAGATTATACAATCCATATATAGATGCTATCAATTTAGAAGAATCAAAGATCTGCCCCACTTCAGTATAAATTGCTCTATACAATACATAATTTTTAGTTTTAACATTCCCTTTAAAATATACTGCCTCAATATAACTTAGTTTTGATTCAACTATTTTAACTTTAAATGTGATTATCTTATTCTCTTCATCAACTTCTGGCTCATAACTTACCTGTGTTTGAACATAACCAGAATCATTATACTTTTTTTGTAAAGAAAACATATCCTCCTGAAATTTAGAATAATTCAATATATTACCGGGCCTTAATTTCATCGCATAAGTAAGATCATCATAAGTAAATATCTTATTACCCTCTATTTTTAATCCGCCATATTTATACTGGGATCCCTCTTTTATCTGAATCCTTATTTTTATAACCTCTCTTTTTTTATTCTCCTCCTCTACTACCTCATATCTATTTACCTCTGGCTCAAATATCTCAACAAAGTAAAAACCCTGCTCCCTATAATACTTTTTTAAATCCTCTATATCCTGATAAAAATCGCTTGCGATAAATGTCCCCTTCTGCAATCCTAAAAATTTTTTCTCTTTTGTCTTCATTCTATTCTTTAATGAAAAATCTGAAAATTTTTCATTTCCTTCTATTATTATCTCTGAAATATATGTCTCAATTCCCTCTTTAATATTGAATATCAAATCTACCTGATTTTTGCTTTTTAATTCATCATTTGTAAATAATTCATAATCAACTTCAACATAATTAAAACCTTTTTTCTGATATTTATCTTTAATTGTATAAATATCCGATACAATAGTGGATTTTTTTACAAAATCACCTCTTTTTATCGTAATATCACCTATAAGATAACCATACGGTATATTATTATTTCCCTTGAAAATTATCTTTCTTATTGTGGGCTTTTCTTTAAATTCATATATTATATTTATCATTCCCGGGATTTCACCACCCTTTTCATCAGTAGCCTTATCTGCCTTTACGATTATATCATCAAAATAATCCAGATCAAAAAAACTCTTATAATCCTGATCAATAAGCATGGGATCAAACTGCATCCCCTCTTTAAATTGCTGAACACTCTTTAACTCTCTCTCTTTAACCTTCTTAAGTCCTTTAAATATAATCTTATAAACGATTTTACCTTCTACTTCTATTTCATCAGAAGATATATAAAATAAACTTACTAAAATAACAATAAGAAAAAATATTTTTTTCATCTTAACCCCTTTTTATACTTATATAATCCTAAATTTTAAAATCTAAAATTTGCCTCAAAAGATAATCTATGATCGGCATTCAAAAAATTTTTCCAGTCATTTGGAACAAATGTATATCCAAATGACATATAAGGAAGTTCAAATTGTAGCATAAATTGGAAATTTAATCCATAATTTTCATTCATAACAGGTAAAAAAATTTCTTCATTTTGACTCTTTTTCTTAAAAGTCATCGTTGAACCAAGATATATCTCATTTGAAAGATATTTACCAAAAGTAAGGCTCGTATCATTAAGAAGATCAAGCCAGTAATCACTGGATCTTATGATATTTCCAAAAAGAGATGTGTGTAAAGAAAATGTATCAAGGCCTGTTATTCTTCTTATTGTGGTCTCAAATGGGCTGAATAAAAAGGTATTACCAAAATAATTTGTTGTATTAACAATTGTATCTATATATTGATCCTGAGTAGATTTGTTACTGGTAAATTCATCTTTATTTGTAACAAATGTTATGCCGAGTAAAGCATTTAGTTCCTCTTCACTCTTATATGGAATTGAAGACAACTCTGTTTTGAATGAAGACAATCTATCATTAACTGATAAGTAGACCTTCATACTCTCCCCTTTTGAATCCTTTGTTCTGAAAAAAGACTTAATATTAACTAAAGGATTTATTTTATACTCATTCTCAAAAAACTGAAAGCTCGCACTTTCTATCTGAAAATTTCTATTAAAATAATTTATTTCACCTTTTTTTAAATTTACTATTCCACCAAGATATATATTTGGCTCAGAACCAATATATTTAAATTTTAAGATATCACCTTCCTTTATTGTACCATTAATAATAGGATAATCAACCTTTACATTTTTTCCAGCCTTTATATCCAGAATAACATTTATAGGATATGTCTTTGGTTCTCTATTTTTACTACCGCCAAGCATATTTGCAATAGTAATCTCCCCTTTTTCGAGTAAGATCTTCCCTATAAAATCAAAACTATAAGAGTCACTCTGAATTATAAATTCTTCAAGATAGCCAACACCTTTACCATCTATAGGCCCTTCTTTTACAACAGCAGGAACTTTTTCTGAATCCAGTTTAAAACTATACCTTTCAAATTTAAATCCATTAAATATTATCTCGCCAAATCCATGCACCATTGATTTTTGTACCATACCATTAACATTATTTACAAATATCTTATTTTTCTCAATAAAAAGGACAGCAGTTATATTTTCTATTGGCTCTATCATATACTTTCTCAATATAACCCCACCATAATAAAGATTTAATTTACCATTTAGATCTGGATTTGACAATGTTCCAGAAATTGAGACATTACCTGTTAATTCCCCTTTATTGATATCTACATAAGGTATTAACACTTTTTGCACAAGATTAACAGGAAATTTAATAAATTTTACATTTCCATCTAATTTTTTATCTATGTTTAATCCTAAATCAAAAAAAGCCTCATTATTATTGTATAATCTTATGAGAATATCTTTATTTTTTATATTATGAGAAGCATATAAAAACTTATTACCATAATTCTTCAATGACCAGATATTATCCTCAAAATTTAAATTAAACTTAACATCATTATATTTTTCTATTTTTACTGGTGCATTATCTTCAAGTATACCCAATGTCATGTTATTAAGAGATATATCAAAATTCACTGAATTTATCTTTCTATCAATAAAACCAAAGTTGCCATTAATATTAAAATCAGATTTAAAAATTTTACCCAAGCCATTCAGATAAAATGTCCCATTTAAAAACATCTCATTATCAATTTTATCCAATTTTAAATAAGAGTCATTAATATATAGACTATTCTTACCAAAATCAACCGCAATTCTATTAAAAGAAATTTTAGTATCCACTTTTTTTATATTAAAATCCGCTTTTACATTATTCTTGCCTATCTTGCCCTCAGAAAGAATCCCATTTACCTCTATATCTGGATTATCAATTTTCCCATTTAATCCTATTCTCAAATCAAGAAAACCTTCACCTTTTAAAAATTTATTTAACTCTATATGAGTAAGATACAATCTTCCAGTAATATTATTATTATCAAGATCATATGAAATAGAATAAGACTCTGCTTTTTTATTATCTTTTAATAAACCATTTCCGATTATCTTTATGCTATTATTTTTTAGTAATATATTTTGCTCCACTTTACCCTCTATGTTATTTTCCCCATCTTTATAAAGAAAATTATTTAATAAAATTTTATTATTTGATATAGAAAGATTAAAGGAAAGATTTCCATCTGATTTTCTATTATTAAAAATATTTATCTTATTTATAGTAAAACTGCTATCTTGTAGCGTAAGATCATTTAAATTAAAAGAAGTGTCAAAAGAAATTTTTATATCATTATTTTTAAAAGGCAGGCTAAAATCATTTGCTTTAAGATAAATTATCTTATTATTGTAGTTTAGATAACCAGAGAAGTCTTTATTTATATCAAAAGCCAGTCTATTTTTAAATATATATAAATTGATATTAAAATCAAGATTATCTTTTTTTATTATTATATTACTATAATAAGGAAGAGAGGAAAAACTTATAAAAGCATTGCTATTTATATTATACTTATAATGTGTTATATTTTTCAAAAATAAATTATTATTATTAAAGGAGAGAGTAAAAGATAAAATTTTATTTAAAGAGTCATTTATCACAAAATTAGATTCTGGTAGAAAAAGATTCCCATTAAAATAATCTATTGTAAAACTACCATTTAGAAACATACTCTCTTTAATCTTTAAAATATTGAATGAATTCACTATTTTATTTAATAAAAAGTTATCAAAATTATTATTAAGAATCATTCTGTAAGAATCATCTTTTTTAATCAACATCCCATTTAAAGAATAGCCATTGAATTTTTTTGTTGTTTCTATATTAAGATATTTATCATAATCTTTTATAACAAACTCAGTAACCCCACCGATCTCTTCACCATTTATAAGGAAATAATCCCAGCCGACCGTAAGAGAATTTTTTTCTTTTATTATGTTTATCTCAGTGTTTATCTTTGACTTTAATACTTCAAGATCTTTTATTTTAATAGATGTCTTTATACTACTCATATCAAGATTTATTTTTGAATTTGGATCAAGAGAAATAAAATTTTCTCTGTTATCTGTATATATAGAAATATCATTTACTTTTAAGATATTGTTTCTTATTATCATATTCACAACAAGTTCTGGATTTTTTAAAAAAGAAAAACTATTTAATAAAGAATTCAAATAGATATTGCCATTAACCTTTTTTTCCATCATATTATAAGAAAGATTACTATCCACATATAAATATTTTGGAATATTATTAGACTTAATATCAATAAAATTTTTTATATCGTTATAAGAAATATCTGACTTAATCTCGGCAAATATATTATCATTCTCTTTTGACACAATAATATCAAATTTTAAGTTGTCTTTTAACCTTTTTAAGAAAAAATTATCTTTTTCACTCTCAAAAGAAAATCTCTGCTTTTTTATATTTATACCATTTATTTCATTTTTTATAAAATCAATATAAAAGAAACTTTTTGGATTGTCCTGCAAAGAAGAAAGAGCCTCATTTATTCTTATAAGAAAATTTGCCATGGTTATATTTTCATTATTAACCATAAAATTAATTGTAGCATCTATGTTAATTCTATTCTTAAAAAAGAAATTTATATTTTTTATCAAAGCAATATATCTACTCTTTTTATCAGAAATTTCTATTTTAGATCTAAGAATCTTTATTTCAATATCTTTAATCTTTGTTAAAATATCTTTATTACTTGAGCCACTCTTTTTTTCTGATTTAAATCTATCGAGTATGTTTTTTATACTATCCTGTAATTTATCCTTTTCAGAAAAAAATGTCAAATCAGAGAGAGTTATTCTTTTTATTAAAGAAAAAAGATTATTTTTATTTCTTAGAAAATTAAATATAGAATAATCAACAATAACATCTCCTAATTGTAAATATAAATTTTTATCTTTATAAATTTTAACATTTTTCATTTTTATAGAACTGATAATATTTGGAGAAATAGATGAATATGAGAGATTGAAACCAGTTAAATCATTAAATTCAAAAAGAATATCCTTCTGTAATTTATTGAATTGTTTAATAACAAATACATTCGTCAAATATAAATATCCACTCAAAACTGCTAAAAGAATGAGTAAAATTATAATCTCAATAAATAATTTTTTATATTTAGCCATCTTTGCATTCTCTATAATATATTATATATCTAAATTTAATTTTTATAAAACATTTTTACAGAAAAAACAATATTAAATTTCTCTTTGTTTAAAATGAATGAATATGATTTTGTTTCTAGGCAGAAGATAGAATTACCCTAAGGGTAAATTTTGAGTAAGAAAGATAGAATGGCCAAATTTTAAACATATTACTAATTTTATAAGAATTTTATCTCTTTCAGGCAAAAATTTAAGTTAAATTTTAGTAAAAAGTAGTCGTTAGTCTCTATTGAGCATGGGATATCTTGGCCTCTTCTCTCCTTCACCACACAAGCCTTTCTTTCTTTTAAACCCTCTATCTCATTTTTTATTTCTTGTATCATCTTTATAAACTTTTCTTCCCCATAAGTTTCAATACCTATAAAATATACTTCAAGCAACTCTCTAATAAGAGTTGCAATACTAAATGAGTTTAACTGGTCATGCACAAGTTTCAATTCATTATACACCTCTTCTGGCAAAAACACCCTTATCTTTTCAGTGGCATTTATAAATTTATAATCCTTCTCCTTCCTCTTTTCATAAAGGTGTTTTTTCCTTAAAATCGGAATCATCAATAAAATTATTTCCCTAACAATAACTGAAAGATCTTTATTTTTCTTTTCTTTCAAATATTTAATTTTATCGAATAGAGATTTATTCAATACAAAATCAAATTCTTTCATATTTAATCCTCCTCTTTAAAAAATATTTCTATATATTAATCACAAAATTTTTAAGAAAATCCTTTACAACTTTTAGAAAAAAAATAAAAAATTTTGCCTGAAAATAAAATCACACCCTAAATGAATCTATAAATATTCCAATATTTTTATAGACTGGATTAAAAAGGGGATATTTCTTGGCAAACCAGAATGGAATGGGATATCCCCATATTTTTTAGCCAAACAAAAAATTAACATTTTTCTATCAAATTATTCAATATCTTGCAAAAATTCTCTGTTTCCAATTTTAATTCATTTAAGAAACTATTATCTTCTATTCTACCAAGAACTGATATCATCTCCTCTTCTGAAGAGTAAAGCATCTTTCTAAATGGGTCAGTATAATCCTTTTGTCTTGACTCTATTGATTTATAAAGAATTTCCTTTTTTATTTCTATTGCTTGATTCAAAATATCTTCCCATTCCTCAATAGTTAACTCAGTTATCTTTTTATATAAAACTTTTTCCAAAGAATAAAGAGCAAATCTAGTTTTCTGTTTTTTATATTCTAACCATAACTTGTTATATCTATTATGAATCTGCTCCCAGTCTTTTAATCTATCTTCTTTTATATCTATTAACAATTTTTCTAGCTCCTCTTCAGGTACAATCTGCCCACCTAAATTTATCCATTTTGTATATAACTTTTTATTATAAATGAGAGTTATATTATCCAAAAATGCCTTTAAATTAATATCACTCTCTTTTATATTTAAAAAATCGATCAAATTATTTACAGCAAAATAGAGAATCATTTTTTTATACATTTTAATTGCTTGAAATGGTTTAACTATAACAGCCCCGTATCTTTTCATACAGAGAGGATCAAAAAGAGTAATGTCAGATTTATCATTTTTGTTATAGTAAGATCTGCCTTTTTCAACAATCTTTTCATGATCTATATTTAAATCCATTTTTTCTTCTTTGAGTAACTTAATACCTGTTAAATACTCAATTCTTTCTATTGCATAAAGTATTTCAGTAATTGTATCTGGTGCAAGATAATCTATCTCTATATTTTGGACAATGACTTTTCTCTTATCTCTATTCTTAAATTTATTTATATTTCTTGCCATTGCATACATATTAAATAAAAACCAATATGCTGGCATTATTCTTATTGCCTCATCTTTTTTATCAGTAAAAACAAGTGAAAAAGGATATGATATATTAAGTTCATGTTGATAACTTCCTTTTGAAACTAGAACAAATGAGGCAAATTTTGAATTGTGCTTAAAATCAGAGCATAACCCTGGCCAGAATCCTCTTCCTGCAAGAATCTCTCCATCAGGCGCTCTTGAATTATGATTTGAACCTATAGTTGCTCCTGCCGCAATGTTTGACTGCCCCAAAATAGTCGTTGCTATCAAAAAAGAGGTGTTATGATGCTGTTCATGAAAAGGGAAAATAAGATTATTCAATAACTCACAACATGAGATTGTAGAATTGTCGCCTAAAACAGTATTTATTACTCTTGCCCCATATTTTACCTGGCAATTTCTTCCAACAACAAATCTTACACACTTGCATCCATAAAATATTTTACTACCATATCCTACAATACCATTTACCAGCTCTGTCCCTTCTCCTATTTGACTCGGCTCCTCAAAAGATGAAAGAATTGTTAAATTTTTTAATTTATTTGCCCCTTTTATATAACAATGTTCACCAATATTCACATCTTTTATTATTCTACAATGCTTAATAACAGAACCTCTACCAACTACTCCATAATATCCTCTCTTTTTTTCATAAGATCTCTCTGTTATTTCTATCAATTTTTTCATTAAATCTTTATCATCTCTAAATTTTGACCAAATATAAGCATCTGCTGTTATCATTTTGTCAAAAGGTAAAATTTTTCTTCCAGTATTTTCATTACCAACTTCAAGCCATATTCTAACATCCTCATATTCTCCTTCTTTTAAAATGCCATTTCCAAATTTAGAATGATCTGTTGTAAGCATTTCATTTATATTAAAAAGAATAACATTATCGTTTATTATATAATGGGATAAAAAATTTACATTTCTGATTACTACATTATCTCCTATCTCACATGATATTATTGTAGAATTGTAAAGTCCTACGGGTAATTTAAGATCATTATAATCAAGATAAATTTCCGAAAGTTTACCAATATATACTATACCATAAAATTCACAATTATTAACAAGTTTGGGATTAAAGTCCTCAAGAACAAAAATTTTATTCCAATCTTCGGCTATATTATTATTTTTAACTAAAATTTCTATCTCTTTTGCATTTAGATTTCTATAATTTTTATTTAAAAGATTCTGATTTCTATAAAAGTATGTATCTTTTTTATCTAAATATTGAGGGTCAATAAAATATTTTGATATATCTTTAAAAGGGAATTCTTTTACAAAAGAAGGCATTTAAAATCCTTTATAAAAAAACTTCTTCATAAACTATTACTCTGTCTCTCCCCTTTTCCTTGGCATAATATAGAGCCTCATCCGCTCTTTTTATCAACTCTTCATTTGCTTTATCTTCAATATTAAATTCAGATATGCCTATACTTAAAGTAATATGAAAAATATTATTTTGATTATCATAAAAATCTATTTGCTTTATGTATTCTCTTAATCTTTCTGCTGGAATTTTAGCATTTATCGAGTTTGTCTCTGGTAAAATAACAATAAATTCTTCTCCTCCATATCTTGCCACAATATCCTGCTCCCTAAAAATTTTTTTAGATCGTAAAATCTCTCCTAATTTTTTTAAAACCTGATCCCCAATAAGATGTCCATAAGTATCATTAATTCTTTTAAAAAAATCAATATCTATTAAAAGACAGGAAAATCTCCCATAATATTCACCTAAGATTTCTTGAAAATCCTCGAGCGTCATTTTAGTATTCTCTGATTTCGTTTTTTCCTGCTTTAATCTTTCATAATCACGAATCGCTCTATTTTTTTCTGCTTCCAAAGCATCGAAAAACGCCCTTCTATTTAAGACATTTGTAAGATAGTCTATTTTACTCATTTCCAATATCTCTTTATTTAACTGTTCTATTTCCTGCTTTTGTTTCTCTATTAAAGCTGAATCTATTATAGTCTGAAAAGAGTCAACAATGTAATAATTAAGCCTTTCTATTGTTAATAACTTTTGAAAAATTAACTTTATATATAACCTAAAATTATCTTTAAAACATAAACTTTTGTTATCTTCTGGTAAAAGTAATAAAAAATTCTCACCCTTATCTATAAATTCTTCTTCTTTTCTTTCTAATTTCTTATTTGTAAGATATAAAATGTATGGCACTGGAAAACTTAAAATAGAAGAGCAAATTTTTATTATATCATTTAAAGATTTATCTATAAATTCTTTTTTTACTACTAATAACATTTTTTCTCTATTAATAGAAGTATCAATCGTAGATAAAATAGAGGAAAATTGATCAATGGAACCAAGCCATAAAAAAATTTCTGCTTCATCAAAAGAAAAAATATCCAAAAAATCTTCTAATTCATTATTAATAATAAAAACATATTTATCATTTTTATTCATGTTTTTAGTATACACTTTGAACTAAAATATGTCAAGATTTTTAAAAATTTTTAAAATTTTACATATCAAAAAAATTTTAAACCATAGACCATTAAAACATATTAATTTTATGACACCTTATTAGATTATAAAATATGCACTTCGTTATTGAATCGATGAACTCTTATTTTAATGATTAATGAGAGATTTTGATTTATGGCATACAACCAAGTAGTCCCACAATTGTCGTAAATAAATATAAAATATTTTTTTATTCTTTTAATTTATTATACCAATCCAGTCCTATTAATTTTGCAAAATGAACAGTAACTGCTCTTAATCGTGAAGAAAATAGGGTAGCATTTGTATACCCTTTCTGTAAGATAAAATCATTTCTTATTCTAGTGGTAAGTAAAGCATAATAAAAATATCCTTTATTTTCTGGATTGTATATAAAATATGAGATTACCTTATAGTCCCCTTTTTTATTTAAAGGAACAATAAAAAAAATTGGATCAAGACATTCTGTTATAATATAAAAGTTATTACCCTCATTGTATACTGTTTTTTTATAGAATAGTTTGCCAAATCTATTATCCTTTTGATAAAAATATGCTTCTGTCTTTTGTTGCACTTTGTTATATACAGGATCATCAATTTTTTTAAATTTATTCTCCCCTTCTACCATATAGCTTTCAAGTATAAATTCAAGAACTTCACCTGCCCTATTTGAATAGTATTTCATACCTTTTGCCAATGAGACATTATTAATAATATTAAATATTTTTAACAGATCCGATTCATTCTTTATTTCATAAGGAATAAAAGCCTTTTCATCAATTATTACCTCATATCCAGTATAATCCTCATTAGTGAATTCTGTTTTTGGAACATCAATCTTACTATGGGTATTTAAATTTGCTGGGTTATATTTCATATATCGTCGTGTTATAATCTCACCTTTTAAAACAGCCTCTTTATCTTTTTGAGAAAAAATTTTTTCAACATCAATATCAAATGAATATAGATTAAACAATCCAGTAAAAATCACTAATAAAAATATATTTCTCATTTTTCCCTCTTGAATAGATTATTCTATATAAAATATATCTCAAATTTCTAATTTTGTCAAAAAAGATTGTTGACTTACCAGAATTAGAAAACCAAATAAACCAATTTCTCTAAACAAAAATCTTATTTTTTTCTCATGTTTTTTATTTACTCTCTTCTAACTCTTAATAATTTTTTTATAAAAACTTCTTTAAATATTCTCTAAATAAATTATAATTTAATAATTCATATTCTTCTTTAAAATAATTTTTTAGATTATTATATTTTTTCTCACCTTCATAAGTCAACCAGAAATTCCCATCAGTTATCCATATGAATTTAAAATTTGTGTTATTAAGATTGTTAAAATTTTCAACTTCATCTCTAAGATCAATATATTCATCTTCATTTATACCAATTTTTGTACCTGAAGTTGAATAAAAATTGGTTTCAATTAAAAATTCTATTTTTCCTTTGTTAAACAATATAAAATCAAATATCTTTGGTTTTTTATTTTTTGTTTTAATTATTCCTTTTATTTTTCTCTCCATAAGATAACATAATTTATTTTGAAATTCAGCGGGTAAAATAAAAGATGGTTCTATTTCTTTATTTTTGATTTCATTATTTAAACTTATAAAATTCATTTCTTTTAAGACTTTTTCTATTTTTATTACTCCAAATTTTCCATGAATATTTTTTGTATCAACGGGCTTTCTTTTTAAACTTAATAAGGATTTAATATCTATCTTTTCAAAATATTGATCTGCGGCCATATTTTCTATTAAATATCGTGAAATTCTTAACCTTGAACTTATAGAATTTTTTATATGATTATATAATATTTCTCTTTTTTTTAGTAATTTATCAATATATTCAACAATTGACCTTTTTAAATTAAAAATAATTTCAGTTTCATTTTTAGAAGTTGATTTATTGAATATTTCTGTGAAATATTTATTTTCAATTCCATTCTCAAAAAATAATATAGACTTTTCTATATGAGAGATGATAAGATTGTGATTTAAATTATTTAATAAATTAACATCAAAACAAAAATTTATTAATTGAGTATTTGTAAATCTATTTAGTTGAAATAATTCTTCAAATATATCAATCACTTTTGAATTTGTTTCTAAAATTTTTGTTAAGCTTTCAATCGTCAATTTTTCATTTTTAAGTGCCTCAAATTCTTCTTTATATTTTTGACAATTAAAATTTTGTTCTTGAAATTCTTTTTGGATAAACTCAAAAAAACTTATCTTTGAAGCGAATTCTTCATATCTCATTCAATTAACCTTTTGGTAAATTAATATATATTTGTGATTAATATTTAAATTGTTTTTATTATTATTTATATTATTGGAATAATTATTGATAGCAATAATAACAATTTCTTTGATTTTAAAATTATTATTATTTCTTAATTCTTTTTCTATAAATATTGGTTCACTATAAATTAAATTGTTTTCTTCTCTTATATCCTCACATACTATTGCAACTATAGAATTATTTTTTACTTTTTCCATATATTTAATGAAACTATTAAAATTTTTATCATAAAAGTATATTATTAAATCAGAGTTTTCATGAAAATTATTATTATAAATACAGTAATTTTTCGAGTATCTTTTAACCAGATTTGAAATTATATTATTTATGTACTCTTCTTTATTAAAAATCCATACTGTAGTAGATTCAAGATATATATTCTCATCAATTAAATAAAATATGTTACTAACATTTTTATCGTGATATTGAACCTTTTTTTTTGTTTTTTCAAAAACAACTAAATATTCATGAGCAAGTAATAAAAAATTATATTTAATACTATTTTTATACCAAAAACCAGTTGTTTTACAATTGTGTTGTCTTTTTATTACTATTTCTTTTATCTTAAAACCTGCTTCTAAGTACTTTTCAATTAACCAAAATCCTAATGGTACAATATGTTTATTTTTTCTTGTATCCCCTATAAGAATTGCACAATATTTATTTTCTTTTAAAACTCTATAACTTTCATCTGCCACTTTTTTAATTTCTATTAAAAATTTATCTAAATCCAAATGTGACAAATCATTATTATTATCATAAGTATAATTTATTATATTAGCATAAGGTGGATGAGCACATATTAAATCTATTGAATTATCTTTTATAAAATTAAGATTTCTTGCATCACCAACTTTTAAATCAATATTACTGGTAAACAAAAATTGAAAATTTAAATTCTCTCTTGCTAACTCTATTGCTTTTTCATTAATATCAATACCAATAAAATTTCTATTTAATAATTTACATTCAACAGCAGTTGTTCCTGAACCACAAAAATAATCTAAAACTGTATCATTTTCATTTGAATATTTCAATATAACATTTCTTGGAATATAGGGAGACCAATTGCCTCTATAATTTCCATTATGAGTCGCCCAATTACCTCTTGATTTAAAACTCCATACTGTATTATTCTCTAATTTAAAATCTTTTGGAAATAGATTATTTATTTTTTTTGATTTATTTAATTTTGTTACATTTATACCTTTTTCTTTTGTAATTATTTTTTCAATTTGCTTTAAATTAATATTATACTTATTACCTATTTCTTGATCTGACAAACCTTTAATTTTGTCATTAATTATCTTTTTTTCAAAAGTATTTACTTTCATTTTTATTTCCTTAACATATATAACTTACTTAATAACATAAATTTAACTATTTTTCAAGAATAGTTTAAATTTAGTACAAAAAATAATTTTTATAACATAAATGTTATATTATTGAGATATCCCCTTTGGATTAGAGGGATATCTGCTTTAATTTATACAGATATCCCCCGTATATCCTTACATTATTATAAAATATATGTTATTCTATTAATATATTTCTATTCCCTTAGATAGACATTACATTATTGAATTAGAAAAGAGATTTCAAGGTTTAATTTTAATCTCTTTTATAACTTATTTCATTC
>DAONLM010000018.1:0-25143 GCA_035406685.1 Spirochaetota bacterium | reverse complement strand
AAATAAATAACACTATTACAATCTTTTCTCAAACGAAATTAACGATGGGATAATTTTATCTTTTTATCTGTCTAAAAATAAAATCGCACGCATTTTTTTTATTTTTTTGAAAAAAATACTTGACAAAATTATAAATATATACTACTATTTCTATAGTATTAGGAGGAATTATGAAACTTTCTACCAGAACAAGATATGGTATTAGAATGTTAATAGACCTTGCAAAAAATTATAATAAAGGGGCGTTGCAAATAAGTGAAATCTCAAAAAAAGAGGATGTTTCAGAAAAATATCTTGGGCAGATTTCAATAATTTTAAAAAATAATAAAATTATTGACTCTGTAAGAGGCTCTCAAGGAGGTTTTTTTTTAACAAAGCCACCAGAAAATTTTAATCTTAAAGACCTTGTTGAAATTTTAGAAGGTGATCTTCAAATTGTTAATTGTAGTTTTAATAATAGAAAGTGTGAAAAAATTCTATACTGTATAACAAAAAAAATCTGGGAAGAGGTTAGCCTTTCTATAAAAAATACACTTTCAAAGTATACCCTTTTAGATCTTGTAAAAATGCAGGAAAAAGAAGCAGATAATATGTTTTATATATAAATGGAGGTTTTTATGAAAATTGCAAACAATATTACAGAACTAATAGGTAGAACACCTTTAGTTAGGCTAAATTCATTGACAAAAGGATTAAAATCAACTATTCTTGCTAAACTGGAATTTTTTAATCCATTATCAAGTGTTAAGGATAGGATTGCCTTTGCAATGATTGAGGATGCAGAGAAAAAGGGGGTTTTAACAAAAGAGACAGTGGTAATTGAACCTACTTCTGGAAATACTGGAATTGGTCTTGCATATATCTGTGCTCAAAGAGGATACAAACTTGTTCTTACAATGCCAGAAACAATGAGTATAGAAAGAAGAAAGTTATTAAAAGCACTTGGAGCAGAAATTGTCTTAACAGAAGGACCAAAAGGGATGCGAGGTGCTGTGGAAAAAGCAGAAGAACTTAATAAGGTGATACCCAATTCAATCATATTGCAGCAATTCTCAAATCCGGCAAATCCAGAGATACATAGAAATACAACTGCAGAAGAGATCTGGAATGATACAGATGGGACAATAGATATATTTGTTGCTGGTGTTGGAACTGGTGGGACAATAACCGGGGTTGGTGAAGTTATCAAAAAGAGAAAGAATATTAAGGTAATTGCGGTTGAGCCAGAAAAATCGCCAGTTCTTTCTGGTGGAAAACCTTCTCCTCATAAGATTCAGGGAATTGGAGCCGGGTTTATTCCAGAGGTACTTAATAGAGAAATAATCGATGAGATAATTCAGGTAAAGGATGAGGATGCAGGTGAAATTTCAAGAAGGCTTGCAAAAGAGGAAGGAATTTTCTGTGGAATTTCTGCTGGTGCAAATGTCTGGGCAAGTCTTGAGGTAGCAAAAAGAGAATCTGGTAAAATCATAGTAACAATAATCCCGGATACTGGAGAAAGATATCTTTCTACATGGTTATTTGAAGAGGCATAAATTTAATTTTTTATATATTTTTTGGAGGTAAGTATGAAATTTGAAACATTAGCACTACATGCTGGAAATAGAGTAGATAGTGATACTCTATCAAGAGCAAATCCAGTATATAGAACAGCAAGTTATCTATTTAAAAATGCAGAGCATGCTGCAAATCTTTTTGAATTAAAAGAATCAGGATATATTTATACAAGATTGAATAATCCTACAAATGATGTTTTGGAACAAAGAATTGCAGCACTCGAAAAAGGTAAAGCTGCTCTTGCTATTTCGAGTGGAACATCGGCAATATTCTATTCAATAATAAATATTTTAGAAAATGGGGATGAGTTTATTTCTGCAAACAACCTATATGGCGGAACATATACAATGTTTAACGATATTCTACCACAATTTGGGATAAAATGTAATTTTGTTGATCCAAAAAATCCAGAAAATTTTAAAAAGGCAATCAATAATAAGACAAAGGCAATATTTATAGAAACAATCGGGAATCCTGGTCTTGATGTTGTTGATTTTGAAAAAATAGGGCAAATAGCAAAGGAAAATGAGATACCTCTTATTGTAGATTCAACATTTACTACCCCTTATTTATTAAGGCCAATTGAATATGGGGCAAATATTGTTATTCATTCATTGACAAAATGGATAGGAGGTCATGGAACAGTAATTGGTGGAATTGTCGTTGATGCTGGAAATTTTAACTGGAAGAATCCAAAATTTAGACTTTATACTGAACCAGAAAAGAGTTATCATAATTTGAGATTTGCTTATGATCTTGGGGATATGAATGATATAGCATTTATTTTGAGAATGAGACTGATACCATTAAGAAATCTTGGGGCATGTCTTTCACCTGATAATGCATGGCAGATTTTACAGGGGATTGAAACCCTTGCTTTAAGAATGGAAAGGCATTGTGAAAATGCTTTAAAGGTAGCTCAATATTTGCAGAATCATCCAAAGGTAGAATGGGTTAGATACCCCGGACTTCAAAGTGATCCATCTTATATGGTTGCAAGTAAGTATCTTAAAAAAGGATTTGGTGGAATGGTTGTTTTTGGTATAAAGGGAGGAATGAAGGCTGGAAAAAAATTTATCGAGAGTTTGAAACTCTTTTCTCTACTTGCTAATGTAGGAGACGCAAAATCATTGGTTATTCATCCAGCAAGTACCACACATTCTCAACTAACAGAAAAACAACAGATTGAAGCTGGACTTCAACCAGAACTTGTAAGACTCTCAATAGGGATTGAAAATATTGATGATATTCTTGAAGATTTGGAGAATGGTTTTAGGTCTTTATAATATTAACCAAGATCCCTCTTTAAAATTTTATGATTAAAGAGGGATCTTTATAATCATATCTTTTTTTATAGATGAAATGAGTATGTATTAAGTTTTTTGAGAAGTTTCAATCTTGCTTATTTTAATATACAAAATTTTAATTTGTAAGTTATCCTGTATCTATTGAAAATTGGTTTCACATCATGATAAGTTTAGGTCTGTCCCTCACTTTAATTATAAAGAAATCATAGGTCTGTCCCTCACTTCAATTTTTTTCAAAAAAACTAATTTTTTTTCTAAAACTTGTAAAGGATTTTCTCAAAAATTTTGTGATTAATATATAGAATATTTTTTATGGAGGATTTATTATGAATACAAAATTAAATTACAAAAAAGATCAGGAACTACATTTTGTAGTTACTTCTACTATGAAGAAAAAACTTGCAAAAATAGCAAAGATAGAGAATATTTCTCTGTCAAAATTGATCTGTTACATATTACAAAAATTCTCTGACAGGATCAAAAATAGATACTGTTTTGGCCCCGAGGATGAGAATGTCTATGAAAGAATAAACGCAGATGCATCCATTCATTTCTATTTACCAAAGGAGGATTATAGATTCTTAAAGAAAATCCATGCTGATCTTAATTTTTTCAGCATGGCAAAATTGATTAGGACAATTCTTGAAGTTTTCATTGAAGAATATGAGAAAATGGGGATGCTTGGATTTGAGAAGAAGTGCAGTCTTATGACATTGAGGTTATGGTTGAAAGTAACAGGGGTAAAGAGGTGGTGGAAGAGTAGAGAATTGTCCCATTTTAAAGGCAACACCACGCCCTTTTATAAGGCAATCTACAACGATTGCTACCAAGTAATAGGCTTTGAGACCTATTATTAGTAAGATTTATTAGAAATTTTAGCAAAAAATAAATAACACAATTATAATCTTTCTCTAAAACAAAATTAAACTAAGGAAAAATCTGCAATTTTAACTGCTTAAAATTCCAATATCCCTTATGCTCATAATAAAAAAAAGAGGCTGAACATGAACACCGCAGCCCCATTTAAATTAAGATAATTTAAAAATTATTAACCATAACAATTTTATTTTCGGTTTGATTTAAAATATTCTTTAGGTTTTATTTTAAAAATTTTTATCTCAATTTAAATAAAATATATAAGAATTTTATTTTTTCCTAATTTTAAAATAAAATCTTGAAATTTATGATTAAAAAAAATATAATAAAATCATCTATTTCAGTTTTCTAATAAAACTACTTTAAATTAAGGAAGAATATGAGAGAAAAGAATATATTATTAATAAACAATGACGTAGAATTATTATCGCTCTTTTCTATTGTATTTGGAGAGATAGGATATAAATTAAAAGTTGTATTAGATAAAGATACCTCAAAAGAAATAATGTCAAATACTGATATTGATCTTGTGATTATTGATCTTACCTTTGATGTAGCAAAGCCCTATGAACTTCTAAAATATTTTACAGAATTTTATCCAGATATCCCAAGGATAGCTATATTAACAAAAGATATGTTTAACAGCAATGATTATTATGAAAAAGTTTATTCTAATGTATATGATGTAATTGTTAAGCCAATAGTAAATCAGGATGATTTAAAAAAAAGAATAATGAGAGCAATAGAGAATAGAAATTTAGTAATAGAAAATAAAAGATATATGGATATTGTAATAGACAAATCTTTCAGGGCTGGGATGCTTAATATTTTATCCTCAATGTTAAATAGAGTTGATAACTATATTGATCAATTATTGGCAGAACTTTTTATATGGAAAGAGCAGTTTTTGCTTGAATCGCATGATACTGAAAAACAAAAGGAAAAATTTATTGATTTTATCAATAACTTTAAAGATAAAATAATAAATCTTGAGGAGATCATTCAAATAAATGAAGTTTTGTTGAGTGAATATTCTTCAGAAAAAGGAATAAATATAAATGAAATCATAGAGGATATATTAAAAATCTTAAAAGATACTCTTGAAAAGAAAGGGATAGAGGTTAAGACCGAATACACAGAGATTCCAAATACTCATCTTGAATCATTAAAGGTTGTTCAATGTATTTTACATTTTATAGAGGAGTCTATCTTTAATTTTAGATACTCATTAGCAAAAGAAAAAAGAATTGAAATAATGACAAAAACAAAAGATATTAATGAAAAAAAGTTTATTGCAATTGAGATAAACGATAATTCATTTTTAGTTATTGATAATCTAAATTTAATTGCTTTATATAATGAAGAAATTTTAAAAGATTCGATATTTTCTTTAAATGATATAAAAGCATATTTACAAAATATAGGCGGTAGTCTTAATATCACAAATGATTTAAAAAATAGAATAAGAAGGATAAAGATTGAATTACCTGTTGTATAAAAATTTAAAGATTATAAAAGATCTAAGTTTAGCAAAATATACCACTTTTAAAATAGGTGGAAGGGCAAAATACTCCTGTTTTCCCAGCAATCCAGAGGAGATAAAATTAGCATTTCTCTTTGCACAGGAAAATAATTTACCTTACTTTATAATTGGTGGCGGAGCAAATTTATTAATCTCAGATAAAGGTTATAACGGTTTAATCATTTTTACTCATAGATTAAATAAATATAAAGTAAAAAATAATTGCATAGAAACAGAATCTGGAATTACTCTAACAAAACTAAACAGGATAGCCTTATTTAACTTTTTATCAGGTCTTGAATTTAGTAATGGGCTTCCTGGCTCAATTGGGGGAGCTGTATTTATGAATGCTCGCTGTTATGGCAAAGAATTTTCTGATATTGTAGAAAGTGTGATTGCAATTGATAAAACTGGAAATATTATTCAATTGAATAAAAAAGAGATCTTTTATGCCTATAAAAAGACATATTTTATGGATAATAGAGATCTATTCATATATAAAGTGATATTAAAATTAGAAAAATCTAAGTTTTTTAAGATATTAAAAGAGGCAAATAAAAATAAAAAAGACAGAATAAAAAAAGGACAATTCTTGTATCCCTCTGCTGGCTGTATCTTTAAAAATGATTATAGTATAGGTATTCCGAGTGGTAAAATTATCGAAGATCTCGGTTTAAAAGGAGTTAAAATAGGAGGGGCAAAAGTTTACGAAAAACATGCAAATTTTATTATAAATTATAAAAATGCAAAAGCTAATGATGTTTTTGAATTAATAAAATTTATTGAAAACAGTGTATATGAAAGAAAAGGATATAAACTTGAAAAAGAGGTGCAATTATTGGGTGATTTTCAAGATTAAAGCAAGATTTTTTTGTTTTTTAACAAATGTAAAATTTTTAGTATTAAGTAGACGATAATGAATACAAGAGGCAAATATGCATCCAATAGAAGAAGATTTAAAAAGAAGGATAAAAAGACATTATGAATTATTTGATCCAGACGAAAAAATTTATCTTGATGGACCAGCAAAAGATATAATAGAGCCGGCATTTTTAGAATATGAAAAAGAGATATTAAATTTTATAAAAAGAGAAAATGAAAAGATAGATGAAGAGATAGAAGTTAAAGAAGAATTTTATAATTTAGAAGAACTTGAAATAATAGAAGAAAAAGATTTAATATCAGAAGAACAAATCTTCGATATTGAAATCCTTTCTCAAATAGAAAAAAAAGTGAATGAAGTTATAGTCTATTTTGATTTGAGTCTATATAGAAAAGATGAGGATAAAGAGAGATTAAAAAATCTTATTGTAGAAGATATGCTTGATAGATATATAAATTTTCATTTAACAGATAAGATGAAAGAGAGTATTATTAAGGTGGTTAGAGATACAGTTGATCATGAATTTAAGGAATATCAGTTAAAAAAGAAAATAAGACTAAAAGATCTATTTGCAGAATTAAGAGAAAAAATTTGGCCAGATTTAGAAAATATTATCTCAAATCATAAAAAAAATAAAATTCATTCAATAACAAAATCACAAATTGAGAATTTTTTAAAATATCTAATAGAATATATTGATAATAAATATATAAAAACATTTAAAAGAGAAAAAAAACTAAACAATGAAGACTATCTATTCTTAAAAAATTTAATTGAAAAATTTATTATCAAAAAATACAGGTAAGCAACCATTAATTTTACGACAATTGTCTAAGTTATTCATATTTACTATACTCTTTTGGATCCATTGCTTCTCGTATACCTTCTCCAACAAATGCTGTTAAAAGGAGTGTTAAAAATAGAGCAACAAAAGGAAAGACAGAAAGCCAGTAGCAATTTAAATTTTCTGTCCCCTGCCTTATTAATTCTCCCCAACTTGGTGTTGGCGCTGGTAACCCAAAACCAAGAAAATCAAGAGAAGAAAGAATGGATATCCCAGCAATCAATGAAAATGGTGTAAATGAGATTATAGGAGTTAAAGCATTTGGGAGTATTTCTGAAAAGAGTATTCTAACGTGGGAAGAGCCCATTGACTTTGCTGCCTCAACAAATTGAAATTGTTTTATCCTTAAAAATTCTGCTCTAATATAGTAAGAAAGGCCAATCCAATTAAAAATAGATATCACAACAATAAGCATTATAAAACCTTTGCCAATAGTATGGCCTAATAATATAACAATATATAAAAAAGGTAGGCTGGATAAAATTTCTATTATTCTTTGAAGGGTGATATCCACTATACCTCCCAGATAACCCTGAATTCCGCCTACTATAACACCAATTAATATTTCAAAGATTAATAATAGAATTGAGAATGTCATTGATACCCTGAAGCCATAAAGAAGTCTTGCAAAAACATCACGCCCCCTATCATCTGTGCCTAATATGTGTTTAAAATCTGGAGGAGTAGGGGGATATCCTTTTAAATTCTCAAGATCATCTTTATAAGGTCCATAAGGTATAATAGGAAAGATCATAAAATTATCTTTATTATTTTTAAATTGCTGTGAATCTTTTAATTTCTTATAGTCTGCTTCAGTATCATATTTACCACCAAAAGTCTTATCAGAATAAAATCTGTATGCTGCAAAAAGATATATTTTATTATTGTATTTTATTATAAGTGGCTTATCATTGACGAGTAGCTCGCTAAAAAGAGATATTATGTAAAAAACAGTAAGTATTAATAATGAAATCCATGCTCTTTTTATCTTTAAGAATCTTTTTATTCTTCTCTCTGTGATTGGGGATATTTTTATCATCTTTTAATCCTCTGCCAAATAGGGATACTCTTTAACAGCTAAATCTAAAACAAGCCTTATCATATTATCAACTCCATTTTGAATATCCTTTTTACTTGCTCTTTTTTGAGTATAAACAATATCAGACACAGTCAACACAGAGGCTGTCTTTATTTTATGTTTATTCCCCAGAACAAAGAGGGGATATGTCTCCATCTCAACTCCAAGAGTATTATATTCAGAAAATTTTTTATAAAGATCCAATGAGTTTTCATAAAAAAACTCAGAGCTTAATACCATTCCATAATGAGTGTTAAAATTATATTCTTTTGCCTTTTCAATTAAACTATAAGTAAGTCTAAAATCTGGGATAGCCGACAAAACAGAATTATTAAATTCTCTGAATAGATTATGAGTAGAATTTGCTCCTGTCGCTATAATAAGATCTTTAAGAGTAACAGAGTCGTTAAGAGAACCACATGTCCCTATTCTTATTAGAGTCTTTGCTTTTAACATCACGAGTTCTTCAATTATAATAGAGATTGACGGTGCCCCCATTCCAGTAGATTGAATAGATATTAATTTGTCATTATATCTTCCTGTAAAACCGAGCATTAATCTATTATCATTATAGCAAAAAGAATCCTTTAAAAAATTTTTTGCAATATACTCTGCTCTTTTAGGGTCTCCTGGTAGAAGAACTATCTTCGCTATATCCTTTTCTTCTGCTTCAATATGTATTGGCATAACTATTCCTTTTTTTCTTTATTTATCTTCAAGAGAAATCTTAAGGATTTAATAAGATAATATAAGTAATATGAAAAGAAAAATATTACCACGATTAAAAATGGTATAAATAAACCTATGATTTTTGTTGTCCATTTAAAACCTTCATATTTTATTAAACCACAGAGAGTTAGTGATGTAAAAAAATAATATGGTATTGAAAAGCCAAAAAATATTATCACTGCAAAATATTTCCATTTTTTTGATAATTCTATATTACCAAAATATCTTAAACCAGTTTCAAGTATTTTTGAGACAAAAAATAATTCAAGAGACATAATAAAAGGTAGATATGCGGCTATCTCTTTAAAAATTTGAAAATCATGAAAAATGAATTCTAGTATATTAAATGCTAATATAATATAAGCCAGAACTTCTGCAATGAGTGAATATACAAAAGGATAAATTCTTTTAATAATAATAATACCTATTAATATTAAAATTGTGCCAATAATTTCATATCCAAATTTATTTAGAAAATGATCCTGTGCTAAAAAGAAATATGTGAAATATTTTGTTTTAATTACCCAGAAGAGTATTCCAATTAAAATTAATACTAAAGAAAAAACCAATTCTTTTGTCTGATGTTTTTCCAATTTTAACTCCCCAAAAAAATATTTTTATAAAATTACAAAAATGACATAAAGACTTTTTATTTATATCATAAATGTATATCTTTTTCAATTAAAAATTCTAAAAATAAAAACGTATGGGGGGTATTTTATCTTTAATACAAAATTTTTTTTATTTTTTTCTTAAATTTTGTAAAGAATTTTCTAAGAAATTTTGTGATTAATTAATAAAAACTATTTTATGGAGGATTATTATGAATAATATTAATTTAACAAACTACAATGCTGAACATGAGTTTCACTTTGTAGTAAAATCAGAAATGAAAAAAAGGCTTGTAAAATTAGCAGAGAAATTAAATTTATCTTTATCAAAACTTGTTGTGTATATTCTTCAATTGTTTTGTAACAGGATAAAAAAGATATACTGCTTTGGTGTTGAGGATGGAAATACTTATGAAAGAATTGATGCTACTGATAAAATTAGGGTATATCTATCAAAAGAGGATTATAGGTTTTTAAAAAAGATCCATGCGGATCTTAATTTTTTCAGCATGGCCGTCCTCTTGAGGAGAATTGTCGCACTATTTTTGGAAGAGTATGATAAAATGGGGCTTTTAGGTGTTGAGAAGAAGTGTAGCCTTGTTACATTAAGATTATGGTTGAAACTTACAAAGATAAAGAGGTGGAAAAAGAAAAGAGAATTGTCGCACTTTGAAGGCAACACGACCCCATTTTACAAGGCAATCTACAACGATTGCTATCAAGTAGTGGGTTTTGAGACATATTATTGACTATAATTATTAAAAATTCTAACAAAAAAATAAATAAATTATTATAACTTTCTCTATGCTAAAATCAAGAGGAGGATAACTCTATTCTTTTTAATTTCCTAAAAATAGAATCACTTTTCATATTATCTGATACAAAATTGATTTTAGTCTATCTTTTAAAAAAATCTGATCATATCAATTTTTTCCCTTTTTATTAATGGACATATATCCCACTTTTCTTATATATTTTTAATGAGAGTCTGAATAAATTAAAACACCAAGAAAACAATTTTATGAGATAAATTTTTTTATCTCTTTTTCATAAAGGTCAACAAACATCTTATCCGGAATAAGAAGATCCATTTTCTTTAATTCATCATAAGTAACAAATTTCATATCTTTATGAATTTTTAATTGTATTTTTGAAGTATCCCCTTCTACCAGTATAAACATTACGAGTATCACAAGATCTTCTTTATCAAATTCTACACTTCCTATCTCTTGAATGACAGTTATATCAAGATTTAATTCTTCTTTTAGCTCTCTTATTAATGCCTCATCAAATTTTTCATCTTCTAATAGTTTACCGCCAGGAAATTCCCATTTTAATGGATATTCACCTTTTTCTCCTCTTTGTACTATTAAAACTTTTTTATCTTTTACAAGAAAGGCAGCTGATACATTTATGGCTTTTTGTTCCATATAACACCTCTTTTTATAAAAACATTTATACTCTAATAATAATTTATATATTAAAATATTTCAAGAAAAAAATAAAATTTATATTTTTATTAAATAATTAATTTGTTTTTTTAAGAAAAATGATATATAATAATTATTGTTGAAATTTTTATTTTTAAGGTAAAAAAATGAAAAGAAAAATTTATATTTATCTCTTATTTTTTGTGGCGATTAATCTTTTTTCACAGACAGAGGGTTCTGATTTAGTAAAAAGAACAATTTTAATTTTACCAGCATACAACATTAATAAGGACCCAGCCAATAATAATCTTGTAACAGCAATAAGGGATGCTTTAAGGGCAAAACTAATAGCCAAGAACATGTTTAATATTATCGATTTTTCTACTATTGATAGACAATTTAAAGAATTAGGCTATAATGAAGAAGATTGTATCAATGAAGATAAAATGATAATTCTTGCAAAGAATCTTAATGCTGATGTTGTGTTGATAAGTAAATTTTTAGCAATAGGTGATAATATTTTGATTACCACATTTGCAGTAGATATATTTTTAGGACAGGCTACAGTTAGCTCCTTTATAGATGGAGAATTGGGTATAGAGGTATTTAGATATGTAAATAATATAACAAATGAGATGGCTGATAAAATGGCAGTTAAATTTACTGCTCTTGATAGAGGTAAACTAAATGAATTACTAAAAAGTCAGGCTGTTATAATTGAAGAAGAGGATAAGGAGGTAATAAATAATCTCTTAAAGAAAAAAGATAAATATAAGAAAGTAGAGATAAAGAGAGGGAAGGAGAATGTTATTCTTGCAATTCCTCATGGTAGAAATATTGTTATATTTGTTGGAGGGAAAGAAGATGTTTTTACTGTTGAGATAAATAATGAGGCATATCAATCCAAGAATGGCATTAAAATAATAATGCTTGATAATGCACCAAATAAAGTGACGAAATTCAGCTTAAAAAAAGAGGGATTTAAGACAATTGTTTATGATTATAAACAAAAAGAAGAATATGAACTTCATATAAAAAGAATAAACTTTATTAAATAAGGAATTGTAATGAAAAAGATTTTATTAATAATTAGCATTGTTTTTTCTTTGAGCAGTCTCTATGCTGAAACTAATTTGATAAAAAGAACCATAGTCGTTGCCCCTGTTGTTAACAATACTCTTGATGAAAAGAATGATTCAATATGTATCGCAATAAGAGATCTTATAAGAGCCGAACTTATTATGAAAGAACAGTTTTATTTTATAAACTATTCTACAATAGATGCTTTACTCGGGAATAAAAAAATTAATGATATTTACGATGCTCTTAACTTTGCTGTTTTTGCTGGGGGAGATGTTATAATTGTCAGTCAGTTAACAATTGAGAATAATGAACTAACTCTTAATGGGAGTGTTATAGATGCATTTACTGGCACAGAAAAGATATCTTTTAATATCTCTGCTGAAAAAGGTGTAAAGGATATCAAATTTATTAAAAGGACAACAAGAGATATAGCAAAGGCAGTAAAAGATAATTTTCCAATGATTTCTGAAGAGACCATAAATGAGATTAGTAAAAACCAGACTCTTGTTATTGAGGAAGAAGATCCAGAGATTATTTCTCGATTACTCGAACAGAAAGATAAATATAGAAAAATGGAGATAAAGAGAGGCAAAGAAAAAAGAACTCTTGCCATCCCTTTTGGTAAAAATGTGCTTATTTTTGTATCAGAGAAAAAAGATGATTTTATTGTAGAATACAATGGTATTAAGTATAAATCAAAGAAGGGTGTAAAGATAATGGCTTTTGATAGTGAGATTAAAACAAAGAGGGAGTTTACTATATATGACATTGACAAAAAGCCAGTTAAATATATCTATGTTCAGAAAAATGAGTTTGAGGTATCTGTTAAGACTCTTGATGAATCTTATAAAGGTATTTTTGTAGAGAGTGGTATTGATATTACCTCCTTACTCTATATGGGAATTAATTTAAAAGTAGGGTTGAATTTACCTCTGGATAATAATTTTAAGAATACTCTCTATTTTAGAACCTTCTTTGGTACAAATCTTAATATTAATTATACAGGGTATCTTCCCCTTGAGAAAAATAAAAATATAAATCCAAAAGATATATTTCAGAATCCAAATTTAAAGTTAAAGTTGGGGCTTGGGTATGAGCATATTTTCTCTTTTAATAAGATTGCCTTACATGTTGGTGGAGAGATAGGGACAGAGTTACACTGGAGTAATATTTTAATAAATTCTATTTACATGATAAAAATAGATACAGATTGGGGATTATATCATCCTTCGATATATATAAGTGGTCCTTTTGGTGTTGAATTATTAGCAGACAAAAAGGTTTCTCTTATTTTAGGAATTGAGCCAGTTGTTAGGTTTAGATTTAATATTTATAGTTATAAGGGGGATATCTATACTGATGAGATCATTGATAAAAAAACTGATAGTAACTATGAGGCAACAAGAGGATTTGGTTGGGATATGTGGAAAGGTTTAAGAGGAGACATAGTTACCTTTGAATTATTTATATATGATATGCCGGTAACAGTTGCGGCAAGATTTAAATTTTAAGGAGGATTTTAATATGAGAGGTAAGAAATTTTTTGTGCTTATAATATTAATAGTAAGTGTATTATTAATGATAATTGCCTGTTCAAATATCTTAAAATGGGATAATATACTTGAAAATAACTGGCAAGAAAAGGTAATATCAGAAAATTTGGGATACATTATTCCTTCCTCGTATCTGATCCCTAAGGTAAGAGTAGCAGAGGATGGTAGGATTTATATAGTCTATCTAAAAGAAGAGAATACTTTTACTAAATTACACCTTGCATCCAATAAGGATGATAGTCTAAATGAATGGGAGGATAAGATCATAGAGGATAAAGCCCATCTTATCGGTAGCTCAAATCCTGGCATTGGCTTAGTCATAGATAGTGATAATAAACCAAATGTATTTTATATTACTGATGGTACTACGGGGAATATCTTCTTTGAGTGGTTCAAAGATGATAAGTTACAGAAAAGTTGTATGGTGAACATTCCATATAGTGACAATATCAAATATGCTATTGATAATAATGATAATCCATTTGCTTTTTATCTTTACGGAACCCCTTCTACTTTTTTATATAAATTAGATTTTAATAAAGAGACAACCACTGATATAGCTAGTAGTGCAACAGGTTTTTATATTTTAGATTATGATGTTATTTTTGATAAAGATAATCGTCTCCATTGGGTATATGATAATTCTAATTCTTATCAGGATTCGATATATTATAAAAATGATACGATGGTAGGCCCCGTAGAGATTCGAAATTTATCTGATTGTACTTTTAATAACTTTTCTTTAAGTATTGATAATGATAAGGTTGTAGTAGGGTATTATCTAATCTCCCCCTCCACAAAACAATTAGAGTTTGTTGAGTTCCCAAAAGATACTATTCCTTCTAAGTTTGAGAGGGGTAATATAATAAGAAAGTTTGATACAGAGATTTCTAAATCTTATATTATAAGTAAAAATGGGATAATATATTCTTGCAGTATTTCAAAAGATGATACTCCAGCAAAGATAATTTACAATAAATTAGGCCATTACGAGAGGAGTTTCCTTACTTATATGACCTCAGATTTCGCAAATCCTATTGATTTATTTATAGATAATAAGGGATATGTTTATATATTATATATAAAAACTGGTAGTACCCCTTATAAACTAATTCTCTTGACAAATAGAATATCATATTAAAAATATTTTAGATATTTTTTTATCTTTTTGGAAAGAGAGCCATCTGAACATATTTTAATACTTTCTTCAAGGAAAGATGATATCTTATCATAGTCATTTTTTGAATTTTTTTCTGTATTTGATTTTGCAATGTATATGATGCCGATTAATTTATTAGATATGAATAAAGGGATAAACATAAATGAAAACTTATTAAAATCAAAAAAATTATTTTCTTTTTCTGAAAGTAAAATATTATTATCTTTTATATCTTCTATATTCATTGTTATTATGCTCTTTTTTGTAAGACAATCTTTTATGATTGGAGTTTTTGTTTCAAAAGTTACAGGATTTTCTTTTATTTTTGTCTTGATTTTATTAACAGTGTAAAAAAGTTTAAGATTGTCTCTATTTTTATGATATATAAAAAAACCAGCCTTACTCGAATGAGGAGAGAGTTTAAAACAGCATTTTAACATTTCTTTTAGTAATATCTTTATACTTGTTGTATTGTTGGCTATTTTTATAAATTCAATAATATTCTTATATGTCTCCTGTTTGTCAATATTTGATTGAATCAAAATATTTTGATAAACAATGTTTATTGCCTGCTGAGCAAATGGTAAAATTGTCTCAAGATCATTTGAATCAAAATTTTGATGACTGTATCTTATCAATACCATTCCACCTATTATCTCCTCTCTTATGTGAAGAGGTATAGCAAGGATCGATTTTGGTTTCTTATCAGAGCAGGAGTCCAGTTCTGGATCATAATCCTCTATGTTTTGAAATCTTGTTATCCCATCTTTACAACATTTTCCAATAAGATATTTGCCGAGTTCTATCCTGTTTTTCAGAGTCTTTATCCTTGTCTCTATCTTTTCATTTGAATATATACAGGTTAAATATTTTTTTTCTGGATTGTTTCTATCCTGCTCCACTCTATAAAGAATTACTGTCTCTGATGAGACAAGGTTACTTGCTATCTTTGCAATTGTATCAAATGTATTGAATGGGCTATTTACAAGATTGAGATTTAATATGGTCTCGTATAATGCCTTATATTTTATCTTTGATTCCAGATTTTCTTTAATAAGTAAAAGTTCTTTATGTTTTTTCTGTGCATGATTAAAAAATGTATTCACTATTATTGATTCTAAATAATTAAATTTTTTGCCATCCTTTTTAGTTAGTATAAATATACCGGTTGGATTATTTGATGTTAAATATAATGGGCAGAACATATATGAATTTTTTATTTCACTATTTGGATATATAAATAATCCCTTTTCCTCATTATTCATATTATAGAATACTATTTTTTTGAGATTTAATATCTTTTTTATATTGGGATTATTAAGGGATAATTTCTCTTTTTTTACAATATTTTTTATACTCTCATCTTCATCTATTATTTCTGGTTGAAGTGTCATTGAAGATAAATTTATTTCATAATAAGAGCAGTAATCAGAATTGGTAAGATCTTTTAATTCTGTTCTACTAAATGTTTTTAACTCGTGGATATTGTTTATCTTATTCATATTTATTAAAGAAAAATATAACCTCTTAAATATTTCACCAGGAATTTTTATTTTAAGATTGTTTATATCCTCTATCTCCAACAGATAATCCTGAAAAAATTTACTATTCTGGATTAGATTTTCTGAATACTGTTTTATATCATAAAAAATTATCTTTTCAGATGAGGTAAATTTATCAGTTTTAAATATAGCAATAAATCCTATTCTGATATTTTTAATAAATAGTGGAATGAGGGCAATTTCTGTTAATTTGTTTTCATTACAAAAATTTATTATCTCCTGTAAATATTTATTTGTTTTTAAGGGTAATTCATCATTAAGATATTCAGAAACATTTTTTGTAGATATAAATTTATAATTACCATCAGAAAATAAAATATCTATTTTTTCATCAATTATTTCTGATGATAGATAATTGTAGTATACATATTTTTGTAGGTTATTTATAAATTTTAGATCACGATTATCCATAAAATGTGCTTTATAGTCGGGAGAAATGTCCCAGTATCTTATACTATAGAAATTTTGATAATTAAAAACAAAAAGATTTGTTAATTGTATGTTTCTTGAAGCATATAGAGAGATCTCTTTTGCCAGTTCATATATCTTTTTATCATGCTCTTTTTTTAAAAGATTACTTAAAATATCAAGATTTGATTCGTTAATCTTAGATTTTTCAAAGGTTATCT
Source organism: Spirochaetota bacterium (assembly GCA_035406685.1). Lineage (GTDB taxonomy): Bacteria > Spirochaetota > GWE2-31-10 > GWE2-31-10 > MWDO01 > DAONLM01. The sequence goes on along the minus strand of DAONLM010000018.1, from coordinate 8,320 downwards.
GGATCAAATTATTATGTTTTGCTTTTAATATAATATTGTATACTTTATTATTCTTGCATGTTATACTTGAATTAATCTCATTTTTAGAATCTTTTTTTTCTGTAAAATCTTTAAGAGTATTTAAAAATTGAGATAGAGAATCATTTGAAATAATGGTTGAAATATTATGATTTTTCTTTATACTTTTAAATATTTTTTTTGCATTATTTGAATATTTTTTTATGATACCATAGCCATCAATAATTATTTTAAAAGTTATTTTATTAATCCTTTTTTTCATTCTTATCCTGAGTATAAATGGAATATTTTCATTATAATACATATATCGGTTTCTGGCAATAATAAAATTTAATTATCTTTTTATTCTCTCATTAATTATATTTTCTTTTTTATGAGTTGCTGCAATTTCATTTATGCTGATTATGTTAAGTTCATTTACTATATATACAGCCTCTTTTGCAAGTCTATCACTCCCAAAAAAATAACCATCTGGTGTCCAGCAAAGATATTCCCCATTGGATGCTATCAATGAATAGATTAACTCTCCAGTTGTAATGTCCCATATCTTTATTGTAGTATCTTCTGAGCCAGATGCGGCAAATCTTCCATTTGGTGAGATCGCTACTGAATATATCATATCAGAATGGCCATACAATGTTTTTATCTCTTTGCCAGTAGCCACATCCCATAATTTTAAAGTCTTATCATTTGCCCCAGAAAGAATAAACCTTCCATCATTAGAAAATGCTATTGATTTTATTTGATCTGTATGTCCTGTAAAAGTTCTTATCTCCTTACCACTATAAAAATCCCATAGTTTGACTGTTTTATCATCAGAGGAAGATACAATAAATTTGCCATCAGAAGATCTTGCTAGTGATGTAATCCATAAAGAGTGCTTTTTTATTGTTCTTGATTCTTCTGTATTTATGTCCCATACTGTAATTGTATCAGAAGTTGCAGCAATAACATATTTATTATCAGGAGAAAAAATAACAGATGAGATATAGAAATAGGGGCCTTTTAATGTTTTTATCTCTTTTCCTGCAGCAATATCCCATATTTTAACTGTATTATCCCATGATGTAGAGGCTATATATCTATTATCTTTTGAAAATGAGACAGAGACAACAGCATCAGTATGACCTGTAAATGTTTTTATCTCTTTGTCAGATGATACACTCCATAGTTTTATTGTCTTGTCCCATGAGCCTGAGGCTATAAATTCTCCATTTGAAGAAAAAGAGACACTGCTTATCCATTTATTGTGTCCTTTAAATGTTTTTAAGAGTTTACCACTATAAATATCCCATAATTTTACAGTTTTATCTTCTGATCCAGATACAAGAAATTTCCCATCCGGTGAAAAATCGAGGGATGTCACAACACCAGAATAGCCGAGTTGTACTTTTATCTCAAGTATATCTGGAATATTTTGAGATGTTAAAAAATTTAATAACAACAAAAGAGACAATAAAATCATCGTAAACTTTTTCATAATAGGCTCCTGTTTAAAAACTTTATGTTAGTTATTATATAAAAAATTATATAAAATTCAAGAATTATTTTTTATTTTTCTTTTTCTTAAAAAAATATAAATTTTTTTCTTGACTTTTTAAAAAATAAATATTAAATTATATTTAAGTTACTTAATTATTTTTTAAGAAAAGAGAAAAGATGAGTGAATATAGATTTGGTGATAAAATAAGACAGATAAGAGAAAGAAAAAAGATTACTTTAAAAGAGATAGCAGAAAAGATTAATGTTACAGAAAGCCTTCTTTCTCAGATAGAGAGAAATAAAGTTTCTCCTGCAATTGACACACTCTTAAAAATTGCAGAGGTTCTTGAAATAGATCTTGAGTATCTTTTTTCTGATTATAAAATTAATAAAAAAGTAAATATTGTTAAAAAGGACAATAGAAAAAAAATTAGTTATAATAATGTAATTTATGAACAGTTATCAAAAACAGAGGATGACACAGAACATGGGATAGAGGCGTATTTTTTAATGATAAGGAAGGGGGGAGAGACGGGAAGTAAAGATTATGGTCATAGAGGTAAAGAGTTAGGAGTGATACTTGAGGGCAGTGGGGAATTTTTAATCGGAAATAATAAGTATATATTAGAAGAGGGTGATAGTATCTCTTTTAGTTCAAGTATTCCTCATGTTTTAAGAAATATTGGGGATAAAGATTTAAAGGCTTTATGGATTATTACTCCACCTAAAAATTTTAGTGGGGAAATATAAAAATAAAAGTTAACAAAAAGGAGATTTTATGGGAAAGACTATTGCAGAGAAAATTTTTGAACATCATGTTATTGATAAGCCTTTTGAAGATGTATGGGTATTAAAATTGGATGCAGTTTTCTGTCATGAGATTACAACTCCTATTGCAATAACTGATCTTATGGCAAGAGGCAAGGATAGGGTATTTGATTCATCAAAGATTAAGGCTGTTATTGATCATGTTACACCGGCAAAAGATTCTAAAACAGCAGAGCAGGGAAAAATTTTAAGAGAATGGGCAAGAAGGCATAATATTAAAGATTTTTTTGATATAGGAAGAAATGGGGTATGCCATGCTCTATTTCCAGAAAAAGGATTTGTAAGACCAGGTTATACTGTTATAATGGGGGATTCTCATACATGTACTCATGGTGCTTTTGGTGCTTTTGCTGCTGGCGTAGGAACGACTGATCTTGAGGTTGGAATTTTAAAAGGAGTTTGTGCCTTCAGATATCCCAAGACAATTAAATTTGAGTTGACTGGTAAGTTGCCAGAAGGAGTTTTTGCAAAAGATGTTATATTATTTGTTATAAGTCAGATTGGGGTAAATGGCGCGACTGATTGTGTTATGGAGTTTACTGGTAATATAGTTGATGAAATGAGTATGGAGAGTAGAATGACTTTATGCAATATGGCAATTGAGGCTGGTGCAACAGTGGGGATATGTTATCCTGATGAAAAGACAGTCGATTATCTCTGGCAATTTATTAAGAATGAGTATTCTTCAAAAGAGGATGCTTTAAAGGATTTTAGAAAGTGGATTTCTGATAAGGATGCTAAATATGAAAAGGTTATTAAATACGACCTTTCAGATCTTGAGCCAAAAGTTACTTATGGCTATAAACCAGATCTTGTAAAAAATGTTTCTGAAATGGAAGGGACAAAGATAGATCAGGTTTATATTGGTTCGTGTACTAATGGTAGAATCGAGGATTTAAGAATTGCAGCAAGTATTTTAAAAGGTAAAAAAATAGCGAATACAGTGAGGGGGATAGTTTCGCCGGCAACACCAGAGATTTTCAGAATGGCAGATAAAGAGGGAATCATTGATATATTTATGGAGGCTGGATTTTGCGTTACAAATCCAACATGTGGAGCATGCCTTGGTATGTCAAATGGAGTTTTAGCAGAAGGCGAAGTTTGTATTTCAACCACAAATAGAAATTTTAATGGTAGAATGGGTAAGGGCGGAATGGTGCATTTAGCAAGTCCTGCAACAGCAGCAGCATCAGCAATTGCTGGCTTTATAACAAATTCACCACTTTATAAAGGAGGCAGAAAATGAAAAATTTTGGGGGAAAAGTTTTGTTTTTAGACAGAAGTGATATAAATACAGATGAAATAATACCAGCAAAATATTTAACAGAGATTACAAAAGAGGCATTAAAACCATATTTACTTGAGGATCTTAAACTTGATGGCTTTAATCCAAAGAGAGATATTTTAGGCAAAAGAGTAATAATTACAAGGGAGAATTTTGGTTGTGGATCTTCAAGAGAGCATGCTCCATGGGCTCTTGAAGTGAATAATATTACTGCGGTATTTGCTCCAAATTTTGCCAGGATTTTCAGACAGAATATGTTTAATTGTGGTATGCTTGCAGCAGAGTTGCCAAAGGAAATTATTGATGAAATATTTAAAAAATTTTCTAATAAAGAGACAGATGCTATAATTGATATTAAAAATGCCACACTTGAATTAAAGGCAGAGGGTGAATATGCAAAGTATAATTTTAATCTTACTGGTTTTGATCGGGTTCTGATAGAAGCAGGTGGTTGGGTAGAATACGCTGATAAGAAATATTAATTTTTTAGAATATCTGGCTACCACAAGGTAGCCAGTTTTTTTAAAAATAAAAGAGAGTGATTAAATATTTTTAGTAAGAAGAGCATACGTAGAGGTGGGATGTAATAATAGAATAACATAAATTTATTATAATAAGGTATTAATTGGAAGGGGGATATCTGTATACATGACAGGGGATATCTATGGTGAAGAGAGGTGATATCTATATAATATAACGCTTAATTTTTGTAAAAATATATAAGAGATATGTCGTAGAATAGTAGTGGGATATCTTAGTAATATAACTATTAGTTTTATAAAAAATAATTTACGGGGATATCTTTATACCGGTCAGGGGATATCCCATGCCTTAACTTTACTTTACTCCATAAAACTAAACATTTAACTTTATCCGCATCTCTTTTGTTTTTTAAACTTTTGTGAATATATATTAAATTTTGTATCTCTTTATCTGAAAGTCTGTTCCCCATAATTTTAATTATAGCACATTATTAATTTTTTTTTTCTTACTTTTTAAAAAATTTTTAGTTTATATAAGAAATACAAGCAAGCCAAATGATTTCCAGAAGGAGATATTTGATAAACTTAAGCTCAATGGGAAAATAATCAATAAAAAAATAACAATAGTAGAATAAGTTGTAGGTACCATTAAAGAATCAAAAATCGATATAATTATCAATGTTTAAAGAAGATATGAATTTTATTATGACAAAGTCGGGTTAAAATTCAAAAAACATCCGTTGTTTTATCTAAGAGATAATTATAAAAATTTCTTCCTGAGAAAAATAAAATTTAATATGACAAATTTTAAAATTTATTGTATAATTTAATTAGATTCTATTAAAAGTAAAGAGGAATAAAAATGAAAAATATAAAATTTTTTGTAATATTTATAATAATATCTCTTACTATAAGCTGTCAGGAGAATCTAAAATTTCTTATAGTGATCGACAATTCTGAAAAAGTCGAGTGGAGACAAAATGACTTTATTAATCCTATAAAATCTTTTTTTAGTAGTAAATTCAATGATAAAATAGAGTATAAAATAATAACAGAAAATGGTGGATTTGAAAGATTAATGATAAGAAATAGCTATTATCTTTCAAGAGTAAAACCAAAAGATCCTAAATTAATCGGCTTTGTCATGTGTATTAAACCATATCTGAATAGAAAAATAGAAGCAGTTGAATATAGGGTTACTCTTTCTACAACTTATACAGAATTTCACGATGTGACAGAAGATGAAAAAACTGCTAAGTTTTTCTTTAAGGAGACGGATGAAAAGGATTTTGAATATGTTACAATACCAAGCCCAATTGAGGAAGGGACAGAGGCATTGTTAAGAAAAAGAATAATAAGGTATCAAATGGCAAATGAGTATCAAATAAATTCGGAAACTTTGTCATATTCAAAAAAGATTATAAAAGAACTTGCAGATAAGTTTGAAAAAAAGAATTTTAAAGAGATATTTGTTGAAGCCCATAAATTCTTTATATGGGGTAAAGATCTAAAAACAAAACTAATTTTAATTACAGATACTAAACAAAAGATAGACTGGGATTATGATTCTTATAGAGATAAAATAGAAGATATAGTAAAAAATAATTTTCCAAAAAGAGATATAGTCTTAGAGGAAGAAGATGTTTATGAAACAATTGCCTCATTAAAATCTAAGATTCCTCAGTATATAGAAGAGAGTCTTGAAGAAGAGGATGATATTGATTATTGTATTTTATCTTATGTAAGACCATTTATAAATCCAGACTTTAAAAATAGCGAATTTGAATACATTCTTACAACCTCAAAAAATTATCAAAATGCGCCAGTTTATAGCGATGATCAGATTTTAGATATTCTCTCTTTATTAGAAAAGATAAAACCAAATTTTACTGATGCACTTAATAGATATAATTTTAATCTTCTTTCCTCACCTTTAATCTGGCGATATGCAAATAGAGTAAGAAATGCGACAATTGTCTATAAAAATTACAATGAGATAATAAAAACTCCCGGGATGTTTATTTTAATTAAATCTATACCGGATATTTTAAAAAATGGGAGTTTTAAGGTAAATGAAATTTTAACTGATAATAGATTTATTCCAGAAAAAAGTACTAAAGTCAAAGAAATTGTCGATTTTTTCAATAATACAAAATTGTCTTATTTTTTCTATACTGAAGAGGGAGAGCCTCTTGATAGAAATTTAATACTTTTTGAATTTATTAAAACCGGTGGGAAGGAGATAAGGTTATTATTCGGCCCTATAGAAGAAAAAGATTTTAAAATGTTTGAGGATAAATTTAAAGAAAAGGGCATAGAAATATTCAATGAGCCAGTATTCCCTTATGATTTTAGATGAGGATTTATGTTTATGCAAGATATTTTCTCTTTTTTAGAAAAAGAATTTAATAACTATTTTAATAACAATAATAATTTTTCTATCTTTTTTGCTCCAGGAAGGATCAATCTTATCGGAGAACATACTGATTATACAGGTGGGTTTGTTCTTCCAGCAGGTATTGATAAAGGGACATATATCCTTGCTAAAAAAAATAATAGTAAAAAAATAAATATTCTTTCTCTTAATTTTGAAAAAAAGATAGAAACAATAGACTTAACAGAATCTTTAATAAAAGAGTCGAAATGGACTGATTATATAAAAGGATGCATTTTTTTTCTAAGAGAAAAATTTAAGAATTTAAATTCTGGTTTTGATGCTATTGTGTATGGCAATATACCAAATGGAGCAGGGCTTTCTTCTTCTGCATCGATTGAAATGGTTGCAATTCTTACTATTCTTGGTATGAATGAAATTGACATACCATTGCCCGGCACAAAAGAAATGATAGATCTTACCCTTATTGCTCAAAAGGCAGAAAATAATTTTGTTGGTGTTAATTGTGGAATAATGGATCAATTTGCTATTGGTAACGCAAAAAAAGATTGTGCAATTAAACTTAATTGTAATACACTCGATTTTGATTATTGTAAAGTAGAATTAGAAGATTACTCAATCCTTGTATCAAATACCAATAAAAAAAGAAGGCTTGAAGAAAGTAAATATAATGAAAGAAGAAGAGAGTGTGAAATAGGATTTGAATTATTAAAAAAATATGGTGTTACTAAGGAAGTTTTAGCGGATGTCACAGTGGAAGAATGGGATAGTATAAAAGATAAATTTAATGATAATCCCACAATTAAAAAAAGATTGAATCACGTTATCACAGAAAATCAAAGGGTAAAAGAGGCTTTTAGTGCTTTAAATACCAAAGATATTAAAAAATTTGCGCAACTGTTAAATGAATCCGGAAATTCTTTAAAGAATGATTATGAGGTGACAGGTGAGCATCTTGATGCAATTGTGGAGAGTGCAAGAGATACAGATGGTGTTATTGCTTCAAGAATGACTGGTGCAGGTTTTGGTGGTTGTGCAATAAATATTGTAGAAAAGAAAAAAATCCAATCAGTTATTGAAAATATTAAGCATAAATATTTTAACCAAACAAATATACTACCCGATTTTTACATTTTTAATCTTGGGGATGGTGCAAGAAAAGAAAAATAGATTCGGGCTGAGCCGATTTGAACGGCCGACCGCATGCCCCCCAGACATGTGCGCTAAACCAGACTGCGCCACAGCCCGAAATTTAGCATTAGTATAATTAATTTTTCTTATTTTGTCAAAATTTTTTATATAATTACAACATAGTGGGCCTAATTATATTTTTAAACAGATAAAAAGATAGAATTATCCTGAGGTAAGTTTTGAGTAATAAAGATAGAATTACCAGATTTTAGACATTTCATTAATTTTATAAGAATTTTATCTCTTTCAGGCAAAAATTTGAGCTAAATTTCAGTAAAAAATAGTCGTTGGGTTCGTCCGGGACTGGGATATCTGGGGAACCAATCTTCACCACCACAGCCTTATTTGCTCTTAAACTTTCTATTTCCTTTTGCCATTCCTCAATTTTTTTTATAAACTCTTCTTCTCCCTCTATTTCAATGCCAGCAAAATATATTTCCAGAAGCTCTCGTATAAGAATCGCAATACTGAATGAGTTAATATGGTCATGAACCAATTTTAACTCATTATATACCTCTTCTGGAATATAAATTCTAATCCTGTGAGTGGCATTTATAAATCTATAATCTTTATTTCGCCTCTTCTCAAAAAGATGCTTTCTCTTTAATACTGGAAGCATAAAGATTATAATTTCCCTTA
>DAONLM010000017.1:0-25621 GCA_035406685.1 Spirochaetota bacterium | reverse complement strand
GATTTTTGACAAACTATAGTTTTTTGGATATATAACAAAATTATAAGAATAATTTTTATAGTAACTCTATTGTAATTGAAATATTAAGAGTTTCATTCTCTTTTAAAATCTTTAAACCATCTTTGTTATTAAAAACATCTATATTGCAACTCATAGGCTCTATTGCAATGCTATTTCTATTAGGTGGGGTGTAAATTTGAAAATATTTTAGTTTATCTCCATTATTTTCATATATATTAATCTTTATATCATCTTCTTTGTCATAAAGAGAGATCTTTAATCCATCATACTTTATTCTAAAAACAGAATCAAAAGAGAGAGAATCTATCTTTTTGTATTCTATAAAATCTTTAAAATCAAAATAATTGCCTGTTGGTATATTTTTATCATCAAGTTCATATCTAATAACATCTCCTAATTTAAGATATAATTGATCAATCTTTTTATTTAAAGTGAAATATGGATGAAATCCAAAGCCAATTGGCAAATTTTTATCTCGACTTATCATAAAAAAATTGCAGATAATCTTATTTTCAATGAATAAATTATACTCAACAATTAAATCGTATAAAAAAGGATATCCCCTTATCTTACCATCATATTTATATATAAAAGATAATTTAGCACATTCATTTGAAATAGAACAATTATATACTATAAATTTTTTATTATAGACTAATCCATGAATCGCATGAGGTTCAAATTTATTCATTTTTGGAAGAGTATATTTTATGCCATTAAATTCATATTTTCCCTCATTTATCCTATTTGGAAAGGGGAATAGAATAGAATTTAGATATGCTTGCTTTATTTTATATTCTCTTATATTTTCAAAAGAAGGTAGTATACTATAACGCTTATTATTTTTATTAAATATTAACTCTTTTATACTTGAGCCATAATTAGAGATTATTTTAACGCTATTATTATTAACACTATTGATAGAGAATAAAGTTAAGCCATTTTTCTTTTCTTTATAAATCTCAAAATTATCATTTTTTATAATATTTTCTCTAAACATAGCCTAAAAACTTTTAAATATTTTTTTTATAGATGGGAAAAGCATTGGCACAGAATATTTATAATCAATAAAAAAACTCTCTCTTTTCTCCAGCTCTTTTTCAATAATTTTTATTCTAACAACTATCGAGATTAAAAGTATAATGGTCAACAAAAGAGTAAGAAATGATACAAATTTTAAACAAAAAGAGAAAGATATCAGTAGCAGTATGGAATAATATGGATGCCTCACCACAGAATAAAACCCTTTATTATAAAAATTTAAAATATGTATTTCTGAGTGTCTTCTATTAAAAAGATAGAATATTATTATTCCAGATATATAACATATTACACCAATTGCTCTAACAATGGAATCTATAATTGCAGTAAATTTAAACTGAAACAATCCCACTATAGATAATATATAACTAAAAAATACAAATATAAAAATAATCTCAATATAGAATTCTTTTATTATACTAAAAAAGTCTACTTTAACAAATTCTTTTATTCTGAAAAATATGATTTTATAAAAATTTTTAACAAAAAGAACTAAAAAAAAGGGAAGAAAAAATAAAGTAATAAAGAAAACAGTAATATGAGAATCATTAAACCAGACATTTTTTATATCGTTAAAAGTTGTTAAAAACATATATATATTTTTTCTCTTTATAGAAAAATTTTATAAAAAATATTGACAACTATAAAATTTTATACTTTAATTGTCAATAATTACACGAAAATATTTAAATTATCTTTAATTGTTGACAATTAAAGATTAAAATTATATTAAAAATATACATATATCCATTGATTTTTATAATTTTTAGGAGGAGACATGGGAGTAAGAATACTTTTAGCCGATGATTTATCTTTTATGAGAATGGTTCAAAAAGAAATTCTTGAAGAAAAAGGATATGAGGTAGTAGGTGAAGCTTCGGATGGAATTGAAGCAATAGAAAAATACAAGACATTAAGACCCGATATTGTTATATTGGATATCACAATGCCAAATATGAATGGTTTAGAGGCAATGCATAAGATATTTGACATTGATAGAGCAGCTCGAATTATAATGTGTTCTGCATTGGGACAACAACAATTAATTGTTGAGGCTATAAAGGCTGGTGTAAAAGATTTTATAGTTAAACCTTTTAAGCCAGAAAGAATGCTTTCTGCAATTGAAAAGGCTTTAAAATAGATTTTGAACTATCTTATCCAGAATTTATTGGGCTTTTATTTACCCAGCTAAAATCTTCATATGGAAGATTAATATTACTTTGTAAAAGAGAGAATAATTTTAAAGATAAGTATTGTCGAAAAACAAAAAAGTATTCTTAATGAGATAAAAAGGCAAATTATAAATATGCAGAAGAAAATAAAGGTTTTCACAATTGATGATTCTCCTATATATAGACAGGTATTAAGAGAGATTATAAATAGTGATCCAGATCTTGAATATTGTGGCTTTGCTTCGAATGGAAGTATTGCTATAAAAAAGATCCCAATTATAAAGCCAGATATTATTACTCTTGATATAGAGATGCCAGAAATGGATGGCATAGAGACTCTTAGATACATAATGGAAAATGACCCAAGGCCAGTAATAATGGTGAGTTCTTTTACAAAAGATGGAGCAGATATAACATTCAAGGCATTAGAGTTAGGAGCTGTTGATTATATTCAAAAGCCAGAGGTTAGAAGTCTGCAAGAAAATGTAAAATTATTAGAAGATGTTCTTATAAGTAAGATAAAGATCTTTGCCAATTTTAAACTTCCAGGGACAAAAAGATTTAAACAGATTGCTGAGGAGGATGGGCTGCCTGTAATTGGAGGCCTACCATCTTTTGAAATTCCAAAAGTAAGGACAAAACCAATAGATATTATATGTATTGGTTCTTCTACTGGAGGCACAGTTGCTTTAACAAATATTCTTCCAAATATAGATAAAGATATAGGTGTTCCAATTCTTATTGTTCAACATATGCCGCCATTATATACAAACAGTTTTGCAAAAAGACTGGACTCCCTCTGCTCTTTAAGAGTCGTGGAAGCAGAAGACGGGATGGATGTTGAGCCAAATACTATTTATATAGCACAAGGGGGATATCACCTTGTATTAAAAGGTGGTAAGATATTTCTGGATAATTCTGAGCCGGTAAATAATCATAAGCCATCTGTGGATGTTCTTTTTAGATCTGTTAGTAGAGAGATGGGAGATAAAGCACTTGCTATTATTCTTACTGGTATGGGTTCAGATGGGGCTCAGGGAATAGTGGCAATAAAAGATGCTGGTGGCTATACTATTGCCCAGGATGAAGAGAGTTCTGTAATATTTGGAATGCCTGGCAGTGCCATAAGGACAGGTAAGGTAGATAGAATAATTCCTCTCGGTAAAATAGCAGACTTTATAAATGAATTTATTCCATCACTAAGAAATAAAAAATAATTATTGTTTACCTTTTTTAGATTTTTTGATACAATTTTTAATATGAGAAGAGAGTTTAATAAATTTTATTCTAACAATGATTTAATTACTGGTGAAAATATTATTTATAAAAAGCATACATTTTCTTCAAATATTCTTCATATATCAAGAACACTTAAAAAAGAGTTTTTTAGAAAATCGATACATATGATGTCAGCCTTTGTCCCTTTATTATATTTTTACTTTCCGGCATTAGTATTGACGGGTTTACTTTTTATTACACTCGTATATTTTATATCAGAAGTTTTACGATCCAAAAATATAAATTTACCAATTATATCAAAAATTACTGTATTGGCATCAAGGACAAGAGATGAAGGTGGATTCGTGCTTGGTCCAATTACTCTTTCTATAGGAATATTTTTAGCATTTACGATGTTTGACTATAGAATTGCAACAATTGCTATATTTGCTCTCTCTTTTGGGGACGGAGTTGCAAGTCTATTTGGGAAAATAATAGGTGGAGTAAAAATACCATTAACCTTTGGGAAGACAGTTAGTGGATCAATGGGTGCATTTCTTGTTTTATTTATTGTATATCTGGTATGTGGAATAAATATATTACAGGCATTCTTAATAGCATTTTTTGCTACAATAGTGGAGGCAATACCTACTGCTGATTTTGATAATCTTATTTTACCAGTTTTTGTAGGCATATTTGTACAAAAATTCATCTTTTAAGAAATATTTTTAATAAACAAAATTCTGTCATATATATCTTATAAAAGTGTTTTAATAAAATTCAATACTTTTTGACAAACTTAAAAATTTTCTGTATAAGTTAAAATTAATTAACCTTATCTTCCGATATGTAAAGTAGAATGTTAATTCTATATTATATTTAATAAATAAGGTAGTCAATGTTGATTAAAAAAGCAAAGATAATATTTAAAAATACAAAGGTTAATCTAAATAAAGAAAAATTACTTGAGACTTTTAGACTCTGCGGATATAAAGTAGATAATATTGATCATATAATTAAAAATTCTCATAAAATATTGGTGGCTTACAATAATGAAGAGATAATAGGCTTTTTAACCACACTGTCAAATGGTAGAAATTTTGTCTATTATGATCTTTTAGGTGTTAAAAAAGAATATAGAAGAATGGGGATTGGGAGTAAGTTAATTGCATTTATGTCAAGGCATTATAAGAATATCCCATTTCATTATATTACTTCTAAAAAAGATATGTTAAAATTTTTTAAAAAATTCGGATTTGAGATTGCAATTCCGCTTACCAACAAAAATATTAAAAATATGGAATATATACCTTTAATAAAAATTGTAGAAAATTAGCATTTTTTAAAAAAATATATTATAATTAAGGATAGTATGAAAGTAGAAACTAAAATTTACAAAAAAGACTCTTTTATTTATCTTGATGGTAAATTTAATTTAAAAGAATTTTATATTGTTAAGAGTGGAAATATCTCTATCAAAAAAAAGAATGAATTAAATCAAATAACAGAAGAAACAAAAGGACCTGGTTATATTTTTGGGATAATTCAAACCCTTACTGGAATTTCTGATAATGAAACAGTAAAGGCTATAACAGATTGCGAGATTCTTGTTATACCAAAAGAAAAATTAGAGCAACTTTATGTGGAGCATAAAAAAATTATTTTAAAAATATTGTCTGAATATTCAGAGATATTGAGAAATCTTGATAAAGAACTTGTTAAAATAGATTTTTTTACAGATGATAATTTTGATAGAGAAACAAAAGTATTTGAAATAGCTAAAAGATACGTTTTAGAAAATCAAAAAGAAAAGGCAGCTCATCTTTTAAAAAGTTTCTTGATGGAAATAAAAGGCAATAGTGCATTAGAAAATAAAATATTAAATATTTTAGAAAATCTTCCTGATGTTGAAATTTTTAAAAGTAATGATATTATCACCGAAAAAATTTTTAAGGCAAATACTGTGGTATTTACAGAATTTGAAATGGGGAATAATTTTTTTATTATAAAAAAGGGAAAAGTAAAGATAACGAAATTAAAACATAATAAAGAGATGCTTCTTGCAATTCTTTCTGAGGGGGATATCTTTGGAGAAATGTCTATTCTCAATGATAAACCAAGAAATGCCACAGCCTTTGTTATTGAAAATTCTGAATTGACAATAGTGGACAAAAAAGGAATTGATAAACTACCACCCCCTTTATTTGTAAAAATTTTATATTTCTTAACAAGAAGAATATGGTTTGTTCAACAACAGATAATTTGCAATAAAATTTCAGCACCAATTGCTCAGATTTACTACTTTCTTACTGCTAAAATAAGATTAGCTATTCCAAATATAAAGAAAGATGATGATAAAACTTTTGTATTTAACTTTTCATTGCAAGAGTTATATGAGATGCTTGATATTGATAAAGATAAAGAGGAAAAAATTAAAGAATTTTTAACAGACAAAAATATAGAATTCTCAGATGATTCAATAAAAATTAAAAAAACATCACACTTCTTAGACAAAGCCTCTTTTTATTTTACAAGATCAAATCTTGGATTTATTTAAAGAGTAATTTTTTTAAAAAATAAGGCTACCAAAATTTGAAATAGCCTTAAAAATTAAACTATATAGAACCTTCTTTACTTTTCTTTTTCTTTGGTAAGCCGGATCTACCTAATCCAAAACTAGAAGAAACAACTATTCTACCAGCATAATAAAAATATTCAGATTCACTTATAACATAAAAATAAGGATTAGGCATTATCACAAAATCCATTTCATAACCAATCATAAAAGTAGAGGTAAAACAAAATCCATCCTTTGAGATAATCTTTGAAACTATCTCAAAACCAGGTTCTGCAACAATCCATGCCCCTTGATAACTTGCTGCCACTCCTATCTTAAGAGCTGCATTAATAAATGGATTAAAAGATAGAATAGATTGTGGTAATTTTCTTGCAAATAAAAATGAATTTTTTATTGATATTCCCCCATGAGCATCGCCAGTATAATCAAGCCCTAAATTAAATTTATAAGAAAAAGAACTATTTTCATCTTCTCTTATATTCTTCTTGAAACCTATGCCCACAGAAGTTGGCACTCCCCATAAGTTCATAAAAAAAATAGTATCAATGCTATAAAAATGAATATTATAAGGATAATTATTATCATCATGATAAGTCGAATAAAAAGGTGAATTTCTGTCATTTTTAAACCAATTGATAGCATTGGACATTATAACGCACTGCCCAGGGGATGGAGTTGAACTAAATACATTAAAGTTAATTTCAAAATTTTTAAGAACATGCCATCTTGCAATATATCCAAAAGTAGCCATTGGTAATAACATTAATGGTGAGCCACTTAAAATAGTTGCGCCTTTGATTTGATAGACCCCATTATAAAAAGGGAAAGAGAAAATATTTAGCTGTTGATAAGCCCCGTGTAACTGATTAAAAAGCATGGCATCAAGGCCCAATAAAAATTGATGCTGGGATTCTCCTTCTCCTAACATAAAACCATCATCCAGTTGACCATGAATTACCATGGCTTCAACATTAAGAGAGAGAAGAACAAAAAAAATAAAACAAACGATTTTTTTCATACTATACCTCCAAATTTAAAATAAGTTTTATCAAAATAGATAAGGATAAAAATTGCTCCTTACTAATTTGCTTTTAATTAATATTATACACCTTTTTTGCTTTTTTTGTTTAAAAATTTGTTAAACAAAAGTATAATTTTGTAAACAAAAGTGTATATTTTTAAATATATCATCTTTTAAAAACTCAATTTATAGTTACAATTTTATCTTTAAATAAAAAATTTTAATTTTTTTTATAAAAAATGTAAAGGATTTTCTTAAAAATTTTGTGATTAATATATAGAAAATAATTTTTATAATAGTTTAAGGAGGATTTTTTATGAATAACATTAATACTATATTAGAAAATTATAAGTGCGATCATGAGTTACATGTGGTCGTTAATTCGGAAATGAAAAAAAGACTTGAAAATGTTGCAAGAAAATTTAACATTTCTATTTCTGGACTTATTGTGTATATCTTGCAGATCTATAGCAATAGAGTAAAAAAGATATATTGTTTCGGTCCAGAGGATGGAAATAGATATGAAAGAATAGATGGAGATAGTAGGATTCATGTGTATCTGTCAAAACAGGATTATAGGTTCTTAAAAAAGATCCATGCTGATCTTAATTTTTTCAGCATGGGTTGTTTATTAAGGAGAATTATCCTACTCTTCCTTGAAGAGTATGAGAAACTTGGGATTACCAGGGTTGAGATGAAGTGTAGTTTAATAACGTTAAAGTTATTCTTGAGAATAACACATATAAAAAAGTGGAATAAGAGCAGAGAATTATCCCACTTTTCCGGTAACACTACCCCATTTTACAAGGCAATCTACAACGATTGCTATCAGGTAATAGGCTTTGAGACCTATTATTAGTAAAAATTTATTAAAAATTGCAGTAAAAATAAATAAAAACATTATAACAATTCTCTTTGAAAAAATTAACCATGGCATAATTCTATCTTTTTCACTTCTTAAAAATAAAATCCCCTCTAAAATGATCTTACCCTAACTATAACCATTTAAAAAGTAAAATCGAATTTAATTTTTTTTTAAAAAAAGTTATAAATTTTTGACATATATTGATTTTTGAGATAAAATTAATAATATGGAAATTAAAAATGAAAATATTAAACCAGAGATTATTATAGATTATTTTGACAGAAAAGATTTAGATCTTCCAATAATAGTTATCTATGTCAGACCTGAGAGTAATGAGGTCTTTTATGAAAAAGCTCTATTAAAGGGGATATCCCCTTTTGGCGATATAGTATATCTTGCCAATCTAAATGGGAAAATTTTTTTAAATCATGCTTTAATTCTTGATCACTATTCTACTCAGTATAGCTTTGCTATTCGTGGTAAAGATGAAATCGCAAAGTATCCTCCAATGGTAAAAAAATTTGAAAAATATTTTAAGGTAAAATTTAACGATGCTAAGATAATTGGTTCTTTTGATGCAATACTGAATCTTAATATTGAAGCAGAAGAACTATTCAATCTTATAGTAGATAAAAAAGATTTTCTCTCTTTTTACGGTCATACTATAAAAAAGATAGAAGATCTCTATATAGTAAATTCTAATATACCGGCTATTTTAAATAAATATACTGATAAAACAAATGTATTTGTAATGGCAGCACGTTTAAGAGATGAAAAATACAAGATTGAAGATATAAATTGTTCTATTTTTGAGGAATTAAAAAAAGATAATAAAACTACCCTTATTGATGAAAAATTTTTGAAAGATATTAAATGGGAAGAAAAGATAAAAAGAACGTACCATATATCCAGAAATTATATAATGGCAACATTTGATATGATAGATTTTATCTTTAAGCCTAATGGTGAAAGAATTGAATTTAGTGAGACTCCCTTAGGAAGAATGATCTTGGACGAAAATATTATGGAAAAAAGCGAACTTACTAAATTAAAAGATAATCCTTTGGTTTATATAAAAACAAAAAGAGGCAAAAAATTAATAAACATTGCAGAATATCCAAAAAATATGACAATGAGAGAATGTATAGAGTTAATTAAGTCTATAGTTTAAAAAAATTTAAAACCAGAAAAAATTATTGGGATAAATTTAGAAATAGAGATATACTTTAGATTATTAATTTCTCTCGTGTGAATAATTATTTTATAATAGTATTTATAATTATTTTTTATATTTACCTCTTTACCAGAATCATCTTTAAATATGAGATCTGATTTTGATATACTCTTTTTTATTTCTAAAATTTTTTTTGTTCCAAGTTTTATAAAATCATTTTTTATCTTATCAAATAAAACTATTTCCATACTCTCTATATTATCAATAAAATCAATATTTAGTACTAATTCTTCTTTATTCGATTTTAACTCAAAAGGAATGGTAATACCATAATTAGCCCCTTTTTCATTATTAAAAATATCTATAATTTTTATTTCTTCCTGAATAAGGCCATATTTACCAAAATTTATCTGTAAAATATAAGTTCCATTACTAATATATGAGGGATGTTTTTTATAATTTAAATTTCCATTAGCAATAAATATATCCCCCTCTTTTTTAAAGGGGATATCCCAGAAAGAATCCATTTCTGGTGGAATTAATCTTATCCACACTATATCTTTTGCATTGTTTATAGATAAATTAATAGAAATATTTGTCTTTATAAAATTATCCTTTTCATCAAAAAATGTAATTATTGGCCCAAAAAGTAAATTATCTATAAAAGGAGCCTCACTATTTATAACCTCTTTTTTAAAATTATATCTATTTTTATCACTAATAATTTCAATATCAAAAATAAGTTTCCTATGGCAAAAAGAATCAACAAAATAGTCATCGATTGTATAAAAATATAAATCCTTTTTTTTAGGTTTAATTTCAACTCTTTCTAAAATCTTACTATTTTTTTCATCATATATAGAATAAGAAATGGAAAAATTATTATTTTTATTTTTAAATAAAAAATTAATGTTGTATTTTAATTGATAAATCTCATTTTTTATTTTAAATTCATTTTGATCAATTTTAAAAGTTAAATCCAAAAATTCAAATTCTTTTTCTATTTCTTTCTCTTTCTTTTCACTTTCATTAATTTTATAATATTTTCTCTCACTCTCAACCCACTTATCTTTTTGAATTGATAGACATCCAGAGAATAAAAATAGAAATAGTAAGAGATATAAATTTTTTCTCACTTTTTATTTTAGGTTGCTTAAAATATTTTTCATAAAGCCTTTTTTTAAAAAATCATCTTTTCAAAATCATTACTATTCTTTCCAGAACTTTTTTTCTATCAAGAGGCTTTACTATATAATTTTTTGCGCCGAGAAGAAGAGATTTTTTTACAAGTTCCTGTTTTCCTAAAGCACTTATCATAATTACCTTGGCGTTCTTATCAAACTCAATAATCTTTTCTAAGGCAGTAATTCCGTCCATCTTTGGCATTGTTATATCCATTGTTACAAGATCTACATTTGGAAAGTGCTCCTTGTATTTTTCAATAGCCTCTTCTCCATCAGATGCTTCATCAATAACTTGAAATTGCTCTGATTGTAATATTTGAGTTAGCTGTTTTTTTACAAATATAGAATCATCTACAATAAGTACTTTATAAGGTGTTCCATCCTCTTTTAAACCATCTGCTGGTTTTTGATTTAAATTTGGAAAATCAGAAGTAGCTTTCATTTTCTATCCCCTTAATTTTTTTAAATATATAAAATAGCTTATTCTTCTTTTATGCCAACATTTATCTCTATTTTACCTTGAGGTATCTCAATAGGAACAACCAAAGCCTCAATCTTATTATCGGAAATCTGTATTTTTTCTCCAGTAAATAAAGCTGGAGGAGTCAAATCAAATTGAAATCCTAACTCATGCAATCTTGTAACAGCCTTCCCTGTTATCATATTTGCAAGTTCTGTTAAGGTAGCTGTTGTTAACTCATCAAATTCTACAAGAGTTTCATTATTCATTGCACTCGCAATTTTTAAAGCAGTCTCTCTATCCATATCAATTATTATTCTACCAGATACCTGTCCTGCAAGCCCAACAATAATAACAACCCCCATCATTGGTGTGATAGAAGATCTTAAAGATATCTGTCCTCTTGAAATATCTTTTGAGACAGTGCTGCTTAATATCTGAATAGCAGCATCCACAAATGGATTAATATATTCTACCCTCATTTTATAACCTCTTACTTAATTATATCAAAAATTTTAAAATTTGTCACAATTTTTATTTAATTTTTTACATATACAGAAAGATATTCACTCGGCACTTTTGTAAAATCTGGTAAATTACCAAGATCCTCATTATCACCAACTACCAATACACCACCAGAAACTATTTTAGCCGAAATATCTTTCAGAAATTTCTTATACTCATCTTCTGTCATATACAATGATATATCTCTTGCCACAACAAGATCAAAAACCCTATTATATGTGGATATATTCAAGGCATTATGAAATTCAAAATAAATTTTGTCTGCTATCTCTTTTTTTACTTTATATTTCCCATCAGATAATTTCATAAAATATTTCTCTCTATTTATCCACGAAGGGATATTTGTCCCATTAATCTCAAAGCCAGATGCATTACTTACTGCTATTAAATTGATGTCAGCCGCTATCAATTTGATCTCTGCATCTTTCATATTATTAACAAGCAAAAAGTAAAGAGAAAAAGCTTCATGGCCAGAAGCACATCCAATATTGAGTGCTCTCACTTCATCAGAACATATCCTATTTAATTTAGGAATGACTGCATCTAAAAAATGATCTGTATATGGCTGCTGCCACAATTGAGAGGTATATTTTGAGAAAAATTTCTTCAGAATATTTTCTGCATTCTCTTTGGTTAAATTTGGCATCTCTGTAATATTATTTTCTTTTACATATTCTGTAAAAAGTTCTCTAAATTTCTTTTTATTAAACTCTGTTATATGAATAACGTTTAATTCTTCCATTTGATTACAAAAGAAAGTGAAAAGTTCTTCAGCAAGATCAGAAGATTGAGGAAGTATATCTTTTTTTGCCTTTTCTTTATCAGAAAAAATAGCATCTGCATCAAGAATAACATACAATTTATCATTTAATTCTACAACACCCTCGATATATCTCTCATTAATTGTTCCTAAAAGTGGGCTTGGAGGTTGAATATCTGCTCTTCTTAAAGGTAAAACATGGCTTATTTCATCCACAGCAAGACCTATTAATAAATTGTCAACTTTTATAATGATAATTGATTTTATCTCTGATTTATTTTCTGGTTCAAGATGAAACATTTTAGCAAGATCTATGATTGGCATTATTTCACCTCTTAAATTAAACACACCAATCACAAAATCAAGTGCATTCGGAACATGGGTAAATTTTTTAGCCTTTAATATCTCTTTAACAGACATTATATCAATGCCATAATATTCACCTGCAAGCTTAAAAGATACAATTTTAAAATCATATTCGAGTATTTTTGCCTCATTTTTTTGTCTTAAATTCTTACTTATCTGTTTTTGATTTTGCATTAATGTTTTAAAATCTAAATTTTCTGTGCCTATCATTTCAACCTCCTATGTTGTTATTCCATTTTTCTTTTTTTTAAGATCAAGGCCATCCTTTAATCCGAGATCTATCAGTTGAGAAACATCCAGTATAAGACTCACTGTTCCATCACCGAGTATTGTCGCACCAGCAATACCAGGTGTGCTTGTATATTTGTCTTTTAATGGCTTTATAACAATATCCTCTTCTCCTATTAAAGAATCAACAAGAAGCCCTATTTTTTTATCGCCTGTTCCAACTATTACAACAAAATAGTAATCTGTATTCTCTGATTCTCCCAGTTTAAAAAGTTTATTTAGTCTTAATAAAGACAAAACATCATCTCTAACATTGATAACTTCATAATTATCTATTGATTTTATTTCAGATGCAGTTATTCTGATACTCTCAAGCACAGATGATATAGGTATAGCATAAATTTCCTCTTTTACCTTTACCATTAATCCTTGAATAATAGCAAGGGTTAATGGTAATTTAATTAAAAATGTAGTTCCTTTACCCTGTTCAGAGACAACTCTTATAGACCCACTCAATTTTTCTATATTCTTTTTAACAACATCAAGCCCAACACCTCTACCAGAGACAGATGTAACCTTCTCAGCAGTAGAAAAACCCGGCTCAAAAATAAAGTTATAAATCTCTGAATCCCTTAAAATTTTATCCGGTGGTATTAATCCTTTTTCTATTGCCTTTTTTCTTACCTTTTCAATATCAATTCCTTTTCCATCATCTTTTACAGAAATTGTTATTAGATTACCCTCATTTTGAGCAGAAAGTTTTAATATGCCGGGGTTTTTCTTACCTATTTTTTCTCTCTCTTCAGGTGACTCAAAACCATGATCAATTGCATTCCTAACAATATGGATTAAAGGATCAATAAGATCATCAATCATAGCCTTATCAATCTCAGTCTCCTCCCCTTCAAGGATCAATTCTACCTCCTTCTTTAAATCTCGACTCAAATCTCTTACAAGTCTTGGGAATCTTGTAAAAATTTGTTTTATTGGCACCATTCTCACTCTCATAACCCCTTCCTGTAAAGAAGAGGATATTCTATCAAGACTTTGAGATGTTGATCTAAATCTATCAATAATACTTTTATATTGAGAGAAAAAACTATCAAATTGATTGGTAAGACTGGAAAAATCTGCTTGAAGTTCTTTCTTTATCTGTAAATAACTACTCCCCTCTTTTAGTTTATCTATAATTTCTGGAATCTTATCTATAAAAAGTTTTAACTTATCCTTATAATCATTTATGGTAAAACTTAAATTTTCTAAGTTTTCTATAAATTGAAGATTTATCTGATTAAATGTAGCCTTGTTTATTACTATCTCTGAAACAAGATTCAATAAATCGTCTATTCGTGATGACTCAACTCTAAGAATAGAAGAAGTTACAACTTTTTGACTTTGAGAGGTATCTTTACTATCTTTAGTAGTTTTTAATGAGTCTAATTCCTTTTGAATTAAATTTAAATCTTTTTTCTCTTCTATATCTATCTCTTTTGTTTCTTCAATAACCTTCTTTTCTTCTTTTACTTCAATTTTCTTCTCTTCTATTTTCTTTTCGCTCTCTTTTTTTTCTATGCTTTTTTTCTCTTTTTTCTCTGTCTTTTTCACTTCTCCAGTAATATTTTCTTTTGATATTTCATATATCTTTATATCCACAGTTGTATCTGGAATGGTAGCATATTGAATGAGTTTCTCTTTTGGATAACTTGAAGCTACAATATATACAACCTCTCTATGAAAGACCTCTGAGTAGATCTCATCAAAATCTGGTATTGTCTTTATAACAAGAGCAATCTCTCTTAAAGAGGTAAATACCTGAATTCCTCCTACTGTTCTCATTGGATTTGACTCATCAAAAGTTACTACCATTTTATAGACTGGAAGATTATCTGGGTTTGACTCATTTATCTCTAATAATTCATATTCACTAATAGTAACTGAATCAGATTTTTCTTCCTGTATTTCCTCTTTTTTCTCTGTTTTTGTCTCTTTTTTCTCTTCTTTTTTGCCAGCAATATCTTCTAACTCACTAACTGTCTTTGAAATATCTAAAGAATAGATCCTCCCATTACTCCTCTCTTTAACCATATTTTTTATTATATCAAGAGCCTTTAAAAGAGTATCTATTATATTACTCGTTATCCTTACTTTTCCACTTCTTATCTCATCCATTGCATCTTCTAATAGATGAGTAAATTTAGTTAACTCATCCATCTGAACTGTTGCTGAACCACCCTTTAATGTATGTGCAGCCCTAAAAATAGCATCAACTGCCTCTTTATCGTTTACATTTTTCTCAAGTATTAATAGATTGGATTCTATTATGTCTATCTGATTATAAGCCTCATCAAAATAATCCTTTAAAAGACCTTCATCAATAAAATCGCTCATAATTTTATCTCCATAACTTAATTCTTTACAATATATTTTATAATATTAAGAGTAAAATTTCAAGTATTATTGATAATATTTTATTAAATTTTTAAAAAATATTTTTTTTAAAAAAAATCTTGACATATTATCATGCTTCTCTTAAAATAAAATCATAAATTGTATAAAAAATTTAGAGATAAAGAAAGAAAAAATGAAAAATTTAATATTAATAAAAAAACAAGATTTTATTTCATATCTAATTGTCAATATGCCAGTTCTTTTATTTATAATAACCGCCTGCATTTTTCTATTTTTTTCTTTTTACTATAAAAATCCATTTTTTTTGCTTGGCGTATGGTGGGCAATATCTGGTGCAGTAATACTTACAATTGATTTTTTCAAAAAGAGAAAAAAGAAATTTTTAAGATTATTAATTTTATTCCAAAAAAAAAGAGAAAACGAAAGGATAAAGGATAATCTAAAAGGGACTATCTGTGGTTTTTTTATGTTATTAGCAATAAAATACAGGATAAAAAAAGCCTGTAAAAAAATATATTTATAATAAATATTTAAGGAGGTTTTTTATGCAAGGACAATTTAAGTATGATGCAAAAGGGAGCGATTTTTTTAGTCTCCTTTTTATCCAGGGGCTTCTTATTTCTATTACTTGTGGGATTTATACCCCATGGGCAATTGTCAAGATTAGAAAATTTATCTGTGATAATCTAACTCTTGATGGTAAAAAATTTGACTTTAAAGGGGATGGGAAAGAACTTTTTAGTATCTATTTTGTACAGTTTTTATTAACAATGATTACCTGTGGTATTTACTATCCATGGGCACTCGTTAAAATTGAACAGTATATGTATTCAAAGACAACTTATGATGGCAAGCCTTTTGAATTTACTGCTGAAGGTAGTAAACTTTTTAGTTTAATCTTTATAAATACTCTTTTAGCAAGCATTACTTGTGGTATCTATTATCCATGGGCAATTATTAATATTTCAAAATATTTCATTGAGAATTCAAAATATGATAATGTCAATTTTTCGTTTTCTGCTGATGGCAAAGAATTTTTCTCATTATTAATCCCACAATTATTATTAAAGATGATTACCTGTGGTATTTATTATCCATGGGCAATTGTTAAAATTTCAAAATATCTATATTCTAAGACCGGTTATGCCGGTAAAACTTTTAATTTTGAAGCATCTGGTGGCGATCTATTTATCTTAATTCTTAAAGGAACAATATTGACCGGCATTACCTGTGGGATTTATTATGCATGGTTTATGAATGATTTAATAAAATTTGTTGCTAATGCTTCCTCAATAAAATAACAAATAATTAATTTGAATCTAAAAAGAGGCTCTAATGAGCCTCTTTATTTTTTAGCATATATACTAACAAAATTTTAATTTGTAAGTTATTGACATCTATATGAAAAATAGTTTCACATCAGTATAAGGCTAAGTCTGTCCCTATTTTAATTTTAATTATAAAAAATTTATAAGTCTGTCCCTCTTTTAATCATAAAAAAAATTATAGGTCTGTCCCTCACTTTAATTTTTTTCAAAAAAAACTAAATTTTTTCTCAAAACTTGTAAAGGATTTTCTCAAAAATTTTGTGATTAATATATAGAAATATTTTTTATTATTGGAGGTAAAAATGTTACAATTTGATTTTGTTATTAACGATAATTTATTTGGTAAGATTAAAATTTTAACAGAACAAAATAATAAAGGATTGTCAGAAATAATAAGAGAGGTAATAAATACAATGTTACCTTTTTTGAAGAAAAAGCATTTAACAGAGGATAGAAGAAAGAGAGACTATCCCTGTGTAAATGCTACAAAAAGAGTAAGAGTATTTCTGGAAGAGAGGGTTTATAATGAATTAA
Source organism: Spirochaetota bacterium (assembly GCA_035406685.1). Classification (GTDB taxonomy): domain Bacteria; phylum Spirochaetota; class GWE2-31-10; order GWE2-31-10; family MWDO01; genus DAONLM01. Next base: position 8,737 of record DAONLM010000017.1, on the reverse strand, counting down.
AACAGATACACGATACTTTGAATACTTTTAGTATCGCTGTATTGGTAAGAGAAATATTGAAGTTGTATTTTGATCTTATAGAAAAATATGGGGTTGATGGGTTTAAAAAGAGGCTTGAGAAGGTAAAAAATAAGATAGAAGATATGAGGGCAAGGAAGGTAAAATGGTATAAGGATAAGGATGAGAGGATCCATCCAGATATCCCCTTTTATATCGACCAGGAAGTATACTATTACCTTGTTTTTGGCACAGATTTTTGCTTAAAACAAATTCAATTTCTATAAAAAGAGGCATTCTTTTAAACACATTCTTTTTTTATTACTCTTCACTAAAACCACTCTTAGCATAACTATGCTTTTAACAAGCCACGATAGTTTAATTTTCTGACAAAATAAAATTATTTTAGTATAGAGGATTTTTTATTTAATTCAAGCATTAATTCAACATTATCAGTAATGAGAATATCAATATATTTTATAATTTTTTTTATATAATGATCGTTATTTACTGTCCAGAAAACAATTTTTTTACCGAGTAATTTAAATATTTTTAATAAAAATATACTTTTTTTCTCGCCAATTGTCGTAAACATATCGATTGGGAGATTAAGATAATGAGGATTTATTTTTAATATTTTTAATATAACTGAGGATAATTTCGATTTTTTATATTCTGTTCCGATTAGCATCCCTATTTTAAACCCCTCTTTTTTAAAGATTGGTAAAAATGAATGTTCAAAAGATGAGATAAGGACATTCTCAATACCAAATTTTTCTTTTATAATTCTTGCAATTTTAAAACAGTCATTATGATTTATTGTCTCTTTTTTTATCTCTATGTTAAGAAATTTATCTTTTGGAAAAGATGAGAGTAGATCTTCTAAAAAAGGGATCTTTTCTTCTCCTTTTATTCTTATCAGTTCTATATTTTCCTTGCTGCATTCTGATAGATCTTTATCAATACCAGCCATTCTTAAAAGATTTGAGTCGTGAAATACAATAAATTCACCACTTCCTATCTTTTGAATATCACACTCTATGCCATCTGCACCATATTCAATTGCCTTTTGTATTGATTTCATTGTATTTTCTATAAATTTGGCTCTGTATCCTCTATGCCCCAAAATTAACATATTTATTTTTATCCTTATGATAAATATATATAAAATTTATCCTCTTTTTTTTCTATTTTTTTAACATCATATTCATTTATGATTTCATTATATTTTATACTTAATTTAATATCAAGAAAAACAGGCTCCTCTGTTATTAAAATAAGAGAATTATTCTCCTTTTTAAGTTCACCTTTAAACCATATATTTCTTATAATGGGGATATCTTTATCTTTTTTAATAAATGATTCAATAATTGCATCTTTTGAACCAAATATTTTTCTTTTTTTTGTTCCAATAATCTCTTTTGATACTTTGAAAAAATTTGTAAGGTCTTTGTCTTCAAGAGAAAAAAGCCTTATTTTAAAATTCTCTTTTTTTATGTTGTATTCTATTTTTTGCACTTTTAAAAGAAGGTGAGTTATAACTATATCTTCATCTATTAAAAATAATTTTTCACTTTCCACTTCTAAAAAATCTTTCTCTACGCTGAGTATCTTAAATAAAGAATCAATTTCTATCTCTTCACCATTTTTATCTGGCTTATCAATATAAGATGTGTGTTGACTATGAAAAATATCAAATCTATTGTATATTCTTTTAGGAGAATTGTCGCACAAAGTCTTATATTCGATTAAAATTTTATCTTCTTTTGTTAATTCATTTAATAAAAAATCTTTTGTAGTCTGATTATATTTCTCTTTTTGATTAATATAATTTTTTTGATTGTTAATCTCTTTTATTTTGCTTTGTTCCTGCAAAGAAGTTTTACTATTTTCAGATTTTACTTCATTATTTGATAAAATATTTAGAGTGGAAGAATTAGTAACAAAACTATCCTCTTTTTTATTTGAATATTTTTTTTGTGAAAAAGAAATTTTTGATACTATTTTTCTTAATATGAAAAATAATATTAACAATAATATTAAAATTAAAATACCAATTAAAATTGGTATTAAATTAATATTAAATATCAATTTATTTTTATGATCTTTATTTATAAAAGTATTTTTTACTAAATTATTATCTTTACTCTCAATCTTAATATCTGGAAATAATTTTTTCAAATCTATCTCTATTCTATTTTCTGGATTATCTTTTCTTGCTATCCTGACAATATATTGTCTACTTTTAATTATTTTATTGATATCAATCGGAAATTTTAAAAGATATCTATTTTCATTATCAAAGAATATCTTTTTTATATTATTATTATCCGGGGATTCTAAAAATTTCCCCTCTGTTTTTTCAGTCAATTCAATAAATGGTTTTGGAAGAGCGGGATTATAAGAGTCTCCATAACAAAAGAAAAAAAATGGAATGCCATCCAATTCTAAAACTTTACTCCCTTTATTTTCACTGTTTATATCTTCTCCATCTGAAAAAAATATTAAATAATAATTGTAATCTTTATATTCATTGCTCTTTTTTAAATCTAATAACTCTTTATATGAAGATAAAACAGCATCATACAACCTACTATAATTGCCTTCTCTTTTAAGGAGATTAATTGATTCATAGAGTTTTTCTGTTACTGGTGCAAGTTTATAAATATTTATCTTCTCATCATTAACCTTATCTAAATTAACAAGATCATCTTTTTTTAGATTAGAAAGAAAGAATTTTAGTTTCTCTTTTATAATTTCTATGTCTTCTTCTAATATAGAGCCGCTATTATCAATTATTATATAGTAAAGATTTTTTATATTTAGAAGAGTTAAGTTAAAATTACTCTCCTCTTTATTATCAATGGTTAATCTTATATTATTAGTGATATCGTCCGGATAGTTATGAAATGTAATCAAAGCATTATTTCTATCAATAGTAACATCATCAAATATAAGATTTTGAGTATATATAAAAACAGTTGATAACGAACAAAGAAGAATAATAAAAAATTTTATTTTGCTATTAAGGCTATTCATAATTTATATTTATAGACCTCTTATTTAAACTTTTTTTATAAAATATGTTAGTCTATATTCTATATAAAAATCAGATATCCCCTATCAAATATACAGATATCCACTTAAATTATATCTAATATCTAAATTTTATTCAAAATATAAAAATCTATTTCTTTTTAAAAAGTATTTTATAAAACTCAACTATTGAACCGACTTCAGCCTCATTTGTTGCACTAAAGTTTGCTATATATCTATATAAGATGCCACTCTCGATGATCTCTCCCTCTTTTATTATACCATAAAGTCTTATTTTGTCGCTATCTTCTTCAAGAAGTATCAGTTCAACATCCTTCCCTACCCAAAATCTAATTGAAGAATTAAAATCAATAGATAAGATATTATCTTCTACTAATATCTTAAACATTCCATAAGAAAAAGGGACATATTGATCATTCTGGATTATAAAGAGAGTTGATCTTTCATAATTTAGATCCATTGATGGAATATTTTTTTTAATATTCACCTTTGTTTTATAATTATTATTTAATTTATCCAGTTCTTCTATAAAATTAGTTAATCTCTCTCTCTCTTTTTTATAATCTATTTTCTGTTTATTTGATTCAAAATAATCAAATATAATCTCCTCATCAGATACAACTTTTATGTTTTTATCATCATAAAATATAGTAAAAAAGTGCTTTTTATTTTCTATTTTACTGATATTGTCAAGATCTTTTGATAGCTCTTTTATATATAAGTTTTCTGTATTTATCCCATTTTCCTTTAATTTCTTAAATAATATTTCTCTATTTTTTTCATTACAAATATATCTTATTTTACCATTCTCCATATCTTTTATATTTTCTTTTTCTAATCTAATATTAAGATTATGAGCATCATTTACAGCAATGAATCTTATATGTTTCTGAATATTTTCATTAATAAATCTGGAATTCCCTATTCTTAAAAAAGAGATATTATCAGTAGACGAAAGACCTGTATAAACTAAATAACATTTTTCATCAATTGTAAATACTCTTTTATTCATATTTCTATACCTTAAAATTATATTATTATATTACTATAACATTATTGTTATAAATAATAATATAATTTAAAATCTCTTATGTCAAGAAAAATAATGAATGAATTTATTTAAGATGGGATTTTATTTTTAGGCAGATAAAAAGATAGAATTAGCCTTAGATAAGTTTTGGGTAATAATAAGAGAAAATAAAAAATTTAGACAGATTGTTAATTTTTACAAAAATTTTATTTCTAAAAGCCGAAATTTTGAGTCAAAAGTAAGCATAAAGTACTGGTCAGAATGGGGATGGCGACGGATATCAGGCGGCATCACCTTCCCCTTATCATTTTTCACAACCACAGCCTTCCTTTCTCTTAATTCATTAAGTTTTCTTTTTAGCCTCTCAATTTTATCTTCAAAGTGTTCTTCACCGAATGTCTCCACCCCAAGAAAATACTCCTCCAATATCTCCCTTACAAGCACAGCCATACTGAATGTATTTAGATGGCTATGAATTAACTTTAATTGATTGTATAGCTTTTTAGGAAGATATACTCTTACTCTATGCGTTGCACAGACTATTGGATATTCTTTTTCTCTTCTTTTTTCTTTGAGATGCTTTTTTTCAAGAATTGGTATAATCTTTTCAAAGATCTCTCTCATTAAACAAGAAAGTGAGAGAGATCTCTTTTTTGCTAAATTTTTAATTTTTTCTAATAAAGTTTTATTTATAACAAAATCATACTTTTCCATATTTTTTCCTCCTTACAAAAAAATTGTTTTCTAATTATTAATCACAAAATTTATGAAAAAATCCTTTACAACTTTTTTAAAAAAAAATTAAAAATTTTGACACTTTTCTAAAATCGCTGAAAAAAAATAAATTTATTCCGGTATTCTCTGAAATTATTTCTAAGCATCCTTGTTGGAAAGTATAATAAGTAATATTATTTTAATTATTTTCAGCGATGCTGCAACGCTAACTATTTTATAGCAATCGTTGTAGATTTCTTTATAAAAGGGGTTATGTTGCCGGAAAAGTAGGATAATTCTCTGGTTTTACATTTTTTTTGTTAAGCCTCAAAAAATAAATTTAATGTTATTATAATAAATTTCTCCTCGATGACGCTAATACTTTTTTCTCATACTCTTCAAAAAAAGTAGGACAATTCTCTTCAATAAAGCACTACTGTTAAAAAAACTAAAATAAGCATAGATTTTTTTCAAGAATCGATGGCCATGTTTTGAGAACTTGCTGCGTGCGTTAACCCAATAAAAAATTTGATTATTGTTGTTAGATAAAAAAATAAAAATAGTAGAATGATATTTTATTAAACCTTAGGATAACTTCTCCAAAAAACTAAATAAAGTAAAGATTATACTTTTTTAGTTTTAATATCCATTTTAGTAAGATTTTCAGATAGTGTTACTTTGGAATTTGGTGGAATACTCTCTGTAATCCATACATTACCACCAATGATAGAATTCTTCCCTATAACAGTTTCACCACCCAAAATAGTTGCACCAGCATATATTGTAACATTATCTTCTATTGTGGGATGTCTCTTTTGACCTCTTATTATATTGCCATTTTGATCCTTTGGAAAACTCTTACCACCCAATGTCACCCCCTGATAAATCTTTACATTGTCTCCAATTATACATGTTTCGCCTATTACAACACCAGTCCCATGATCTATAAAAAAACTTTTGCCAATTTTTGCCCCTGGATGAATATCTATTCCAGTAAGACTATGAGCATATTCTGACATAATTCGAGGTATAAGGGGGATATCTTTCTCATAAAGGATATGAGCAATCCTATGCACAGTTATAGCAAAAAGCCCAGGATAACTAAATATTATCTCATTATAACTCTTTGCTGCTGGATCACCTTCATAAGCAGCCTTTACATCAAGAGTAAGAATTTTTCTTAACTCTGGAATACTCTCAATTAAATATAAAGTAACATCTATCCCTTTTTCCACACACTCATTACATATGTCGCATACTTCATTATCTTTTACATGATTATGTTTAAAACTCTTTGCTATTTCCATAGAAAGATTCTCAAAAATATCATTAACAAGAATTGAAACATAACTCGAAAGATTTATATAGTTAATCTCTTTATCTGTAAAATATCCAGGAAATATTAAATTTATAATATTATGAAGTATATTTATAATAACTTTTTTAGAAGGTATTGGATACTTATTAATATGATGCAAAGAAGAATCTTCTTTTATATGTTTTACTAAATCATCTATTATCTCTGGAATTTTCTTATCAAGATTTTTTGATTCAATGAATTTCTTTAACATCAAAATCTCCTTTGATTTATAAGTGTGGCAAGATAAGCAGCACCTACACCATTGTCTATATTAACAACAGCAATGCCTAAACTACAACTATTCAACATTGTTAAAAGGGGGGATATCCCCCTTAAATTTGCTCCATAACCAATAGAAGTAGGAACAGCAATCACTGGTGCTTCAAAAAGCCCGGATACAACAGAAGGAAGAGCACCTTCCATTCCAGCAATAGCAATAATGACATTTGCATCTTTTATTCTATCATATAATGAGAATAATCTATGTATGCCGGCAACCCCAACATCATAATATTTTTCAACTCTGTTTCCCATAGCAATTAAACAACAATATGCCTCTTCTGCCACTCTCATATCAGATGTTCCAGCAGCAAGTATAACAACCTTTCTTTCAGAAATAGTAATGTCTTTATCGGTTTTATAGGCAATTCTCCCTTCTTTATTATAAATTAAATCCTTATCTATATTTAGAAGAATATTGGCTTTTTCAGACGAGAGTCTTGAATATATAACCATTTTTTCCTGTTTTAATTCTTTACATATAGTCTCGAGTTGCTCTATTGTCTTATTCTTACAATAAACTATCTCTGGCAAGCCACGCCTTAATCTTCTGTGAGTGTCAAATTTAACAAAATCAAGATCTTTAAATGGTAAATCTTTTAATTCTTCTATTGCCTTCTCAACAGAAATTTTATTCTCTTTGACACATTCAAGAAGAATTTTTATTCTCTCTTTATCCATCTATTCACTCTTTTTAAATTTGTTAATAATCTGAGATAGATAACCAGCATAGGTATTTGAATCATCGATGATCTTGTATAAATTATCGATTAATTGTAGCAATTCATCCAGTTGAAGCTTTTGATTTGCTATTAAACTATTTATTATTATAGCCTGCGAATTAAGATTTTCAGTGGCTTCGTAAATTTCCTGTGTCTTTCTTTGTTGATATTCAGAAGACTCCTTTATCTGCTTTGAAAGAGTATGAATCTGCTCAAGAGAATCTTTTGTATCAACGACACTTTTAACCTGTTTTTCAACACTCTCATATAATGCCTTTATAACATCAACAGTATTATGAATAGCCTCATTAATCTCCTCTATCCCTTCTTTTGCTATTGCAGAATATTGTTTACCCTTATTCATCTCATTTATAATATTATCAACTACTTTATTTATTGTCTCTGATGCTTGCGCACTTGATTCTGCAAGTTCTCTTATTTCAGTGGCAACAACAGAAAAACCTTTCCCATACTCTCCAGCATGAGCAGCCTCTATACTTGCATTCATTGCAAGCATATTTGTTTGAGCAGCCATTTTTCTTATAATACCCACTGCATTTTTTATACTTTCAACCGATTTTGCCAGAGTATTTATAAAATTTATTATCTTATCAATCTTATCAGTTCCATCTTTTGTTACATTTTCAAGATTTTCTGTCATTTTTATTGCAGAAGTAGAATAATTCTCCATATTTTTATTCTCTTTTAATATAATCTGATTCTGTTCAAAAAGAGAATTAATTAAATTAAAAAGAGATGTAAATATTTCTACTGTCTTACTAAACATAACTCTTGTATCATCGAGTCCCTTTGCACCTTTATCAAGAGATTCACCCTGCATGCCTAATGCTATATCAAGATTATTCGATACCTCCTGCTGTAAATTAATTCCATTCTTAACCTTGGTAGATTCTCTATAAAGGCCACTCATTTTCTCTGATAACTCCTTTGAAAATAGATCCACATTGGAAACAAGAGATGCTATTATCATATTCAATTGTAAATATGATCTTTCCAGGATGCCAAGATCATCTTTTGCTTTTACTTTTAAAGTTATATCTGTTTTCCATTCAGTAAGATATCTGTATGCTTCTATTATCTTTTTTAATCGACTATCAAGAATATAAAAAATATAAAACAATGAGAAAATATAAATTAACACAATTATAATATAAAATATGAGTAAAACAAGGCTATTATTATTGAAATTGAAAAAAAGAACAAGAAGTAAAGATAAAAAAAATATATTTGAAACAACAATTATTAATTTTTTATATTGAATACTCTTAACCTTAAAAAGAAATATAAAAAAGAAAACAAAACAACATGCTAAAAGAAATATTTCACTAATAAAAAAAATATGCATTTAATAATTCCAGTCTCTTATTCAAAATTGTTTTAATTATATCTAATTTAAATAATAAAGTCAATTTTTTTAGTTTAATAAAATAAAAATAGAGATAAAAATTTATTTTTAGGCCGTCAAAAAGGCAGAATTATCCTAAGGGTAAGTTTTGAGTAAGAAAGATAAAATGACCAAATTTTAGATAGATCACTAATTTTATAAAAATTTTATCT
>DAONLM010000016.1:0-25668 GCA_035406685.1 Spirochaetota bacterium | reverse complement strand
AAGCGCTCTATTTTATAGTATTAAATTATGCACTTAATCATTGAATGCGGGAATTCTTTTTTTCATTTCTGAGTTAACAACAAAGTGTAACTCATGTTGGCAAATATAATTTTCTAAAATTTTACTAATTCTGAAATTATTTCAAGCATCCCTGCTGGAAGAATAAGAAGTAATATTATTTTAATCATTTTCAGCGATTATGAATTTTTGTCATATTTTATTAAAATTCTAAAAGAAAAATAATATTTTCTTGCTTTTTTTTAAAATTAAGACTAAAATAGAATAAAAATATTATAAGGATCTAATAATGAAAATAGGATTACTCAACGGACCTAATCTTAATCTCTTAGGTAAAAGAGAGCCAGATATATATGGTAATTTTACTTTAGATGATATTTATAAAAGACTAAAAGAGATAGCAGGACCTAATAATGAAATAGTTGCATTTCAATCAAATATAGAGGGTGAATTAATAAATTTTATTCATCTATGCGAAGAAAAAAACATAGAATGGATAATATTTAATCCAGGAGCATACACTCATACATCAATCGCAATACGGGATGCCATATCTGCTACAAAAGTCAAAGTAATAGAGGTGCATATTTCAAATATTCATAAAAGAGAGAAATTCAGACACAAATCAATGATTGCACCTGTATGTGTGGGTCAGATTTCTGGATTTGGGAAATACTCCTATGAAATTGCTTTATATTATATTCTAAATACAAATAAAAATTAATTTTTAAAATTTAAAATAAGGAAGGTTTCAAAAATGAACAAAAGACTCTTGCTATTATTATCTATGATGAATGTCTATATTTTTGCTACTGAAATAGAAGATATTAATAAAACATATACACCAGATATCTATCTATTAGAAACAACAAGGTCTAAAGATACTATTTTAGACAATGATATTTCTCAATACATAAAATACAATTTTACAAATTTACCATCAAATCTAAAAATGCCTTTAAGTCAAAAAAAATATGTATTAAAGGCTTTTTTTAGAATTGATGAAAAGTTTAAAAACGAAAATATATCTTTATACATAGGCCCCTCTGGATATGCTTTTTATATATACCTTAATGGACAACTGATTTATAAAAGAGGGGAATTTGAAAAATTTACAAATAATGCTTTTTATGGTGCTACAAATGTCCTATTACCACGCCAAATTCTAAATTATAAAACAGGAAATTCAAAGATAGATAATGTTATAACAATTGAAATATTCCCGACAAAAGAGATATCCCCTTTTGCAACTTTCAAAATATCTGGTTATCATATTAATTCAAAACTGGCATTTTATAGAAATTTTTTTTCTGTAAATCTGGTGCAGGGAGCATTTTTAATTGCATTTATAATATCATTATATTTTTTATTATTATTTATATTTACTCAATTTAGTGATAAAAGATATCTATACTTTTCATTAATGTGTATCTTATTTAGTCTATCATATATAAATATGACATTCAATTATGAGTCAAATAATATGGCTCTACTTGAAAAAATTTCAAGAATATCTTTATTATTTGTAGTAACATTAATGCTATACTTTATAATGGAATATACAAAAATCTTAAATAAAAATAGAATCTTAAAAATAGTCTCCATATTACCAGCCATTATATTTGGGCTAATAATATCATTACAGGAGACAAGAGATAAAGTTACAGAGGCTTTTTTTATACCAATGAATAGTTTTATACCAATATTACTTATATTTTCTTTTGTATTAAGTATAATTTCATTGTTTAAAAAAAGAAATATTGGTTCTATTACTATTTTTATATCTTTTCTTATTTTAATTTTTGCCAGTCTTTTTGATATAATCCATGTTGCCAATGAAAAAATTCCATACTGCTATTTAGTTCCATTTGGTTATTTAATACTTTTAGTAAGCATATTTTTTGTGCTTTCTATTGAACAGGCTAAAATATTATTAGAAAATATAAAAATAACAAAAGAAATAGAAAATAAAAATCAAAATCTTAATAATATAATAGAAAAAATTGTGACAGTTTCACAAAAGGTACTTATGAAGAATGAAAAAATGCAAAATTATTCCACTCTCTCATTTGATATTATAAAAAATTTTGAACAGAGTAATAATGAGATGAATAATAAAATAACAAATGATTTTTCACATATAAAAGAAATAGTATCTAATATAGAAAAACATTTAGCAGAGTCTTCTCTTTTTATGAACAATGCTATTAGTAGTCAAACATCTGTTGTGGAAGAGGTAAATGCAACAATCAGTAACATGAAAACTCATATAGAAGAAATCTCTAACTTTACAAAAGAGACAGAAGATTTCGCAAAAAGATTTTTATCATTTGCTGAGTCTTCAAAAATCTTGATTGAAAATTCTAAAAATTCTATATTAAGAATTGGTGAATATTCTAATTTTATAAATGAGGTCCTAAACTCAATTAAGGATATTACAGCCAAAACAAATCTTCTTGCAATAAACGCATCAATAGAGGCTGCAAGGTCTGGTAATAGTGGTAAGGGTTTTTCTGTTGTTGCTCATGAAATAAGAAAACTCTCAGAAGAATCTAAAAAAAATCTTGATTTTAGTTTTAATAAAATAAAAGAAATGCAAAATATTATAAATAATAATAGTGAAATTTCTGAAAAAGTATCGAATGGACTTTTTGAGATAATAGAAAATTCTAAAAAATCAGCAAATATGATTGAAAATATAAATTTCTTAATTCAGAATCAAAAAGAAGAGATATACACAATAGTTGAATCAATCAATATTCTATTAAATGATTCTTTAAACATAAAAGAATTTTCTGAGAAAGATGCAGAAGAAAATAAAAATATTATTGAATCTTTGAATGGCATAAAAAATACATTTTCATTAATAATTTCATTACTAGAAAATCAGAATACAAATAGAAAAGAATTAATAAATTTCTTTAATCAAATATTATCTGAAGTAGAAGAGAATAATAAAAATATTAAAGATTTAAAAGAGTGTATAAATATTATTTAATTTTTGACATAAATTTATTTATATTGATATGTGTAATAGCAATTGCAATGGCATCAGCAATATCATCTGGCTCTGGTTTTTTTTCTAATTTTAAAATCATTTTTACAAGCTCCTGAATTTGATTCTTACTCCCTCTACCATATCCTATTAAAGCCTTCTTTACTTCCAGGGGAGTGTATTCAAAGATTGGAATTTTTTTTAATTGTAATGCAAGTAAAATAACGCCTCTTGCCTGAGCAATGCTCATGGCTGTTTTTACATTTTTTGAAAAATATATCTTTTCTACTGCTGCAAAATCAATTTTAAATTCATTAATTACTTTATTAACTTCATTAAAAAGAAACTCGAGTCTCTCTACTTCCTTTAATGTTGAGGATGTCTGAATCAATTCACTTTTGATTAACTCTACCCTACCCTTCTCTTCTTTTAAAATTGCAATGCCTGTTCTTTCAAGCCCTGGATCAATTCCTATTGTTATCAATTATTTTATAATCTCCTCTTTGTAAAGTGAATAAAATAAAAAAGAAAAAGCAAAAGAGATAGAGGCAGCAATAGTTGTGGCATAAACTCCAAATTTTTCTACACCTTCTGGCTTTTTAATAAGACTCTCTACAAAAGAAAGTCCAGATCCAGAGACTAAAATTACTGGTAAGATAGCAATTGACAATAAAAAAGCAAGTTTTAAGAAAAATCCCTGCACACCAAAGAATAAACCTTCTATCTGAACATTGCTCTTTTTAGATTCTACAGCAGATATTTCACTAAGCATTGCTGGCGGAAAGATAAAAGCAGCACCGGATACTGGTATTCCCATCAATGCAAAAATCAAAAATCCTAATTTTGTCGGTATTATCTTACCTAAAAAAAATAACATAATTGAGAAAATAATTAAAAGCAATAAAGAGATAAGCATTGGCATTTTATAACCTATCTTTTTTGATAATCTATTTATTGGAAAGAAAAATATAGCAGAAACACCAAAAAGAATTGCTGATGCTATGGTAATTGCTCCTTTCCCCATTCCCATTAAATCTTCTACATAATAATTCATCGATGCTCTTAAAATATTAAATCCTAAAAAGAAAAACAAGAAACCCATTAAATAAAACCAGAACGATCTATTGGAAAAAATAATCTTTAAAGAGGATAAAAAATTATGATCAGACTTTTTCCCACCAGAATATTTTACTTCATTTATAGTAAAAACTGGAACAAACATACCAATAGTTGCAAAAATTCCGAGAGATATTACCATTAATCTTATTCCCTTTTCAGTATCACCTTTTCCTAAAAGTTTTATTAAAATTCCAGGTAAAATCATCGCTATTGCTGTATATAACAATCTGAATATTGATTGCCATGTTGATAAATTTAATCTATCTTCTCTATTCTGGGAAATTTCTGGTATTAAGGCATTATATGGTGCACCAACTATTGTATAAAATATAAAAAAGATCACTCCGGTTATTGAAAGATAAATAAAAGTAGGAATTCCACTTGTTGATTTAATCGGATAAAAATAAGCAACTGTTGATAATACTAATGGTATTACACCAATTGCAATAAAAGGTATCCTTCTCCCCCATTTAGAATTAAATCTATCAGAAAAGAAACCGACCAACGGATCAAGAATCATATCAAAAAATCGAGATATAACCAGTGCAATGGATAAAAATATTGGTGGCATGAGAGCAACAAGGCCAGAGTTTTGTGGTGGTAGATAATAATATAAAACCCATTGAGCAAATATCTGATCCACTATTGCATAAGCAACACCGAGTCCATAAAAAATTTGAATGGATAAAGGCAGCCTATTATTCATATTTTTACCTCTTTTAGTAAGGGGATATCCCCCTATTTTATCATATAATTTTTTATAAATAAAATTGTATTACTAAAACATATATCCGAATTTCTTTATTTTGTCAAAAAATTTTATGTATCAATTATAAAATAGGATGCGATTTTATTTTCAGGCAACTTTTTTAATTTTTTTTCTAAAAATTGTAAAGGATTTTCTCAAAAAATTTGTGATTAATATATAGAAATATTTTTTTATGGAGGGTTTTTATGAATACAAAATTAAATTACAAAAAAGATCATGAGATACATTTTGTAACGACTTCAAAGATGAAGAAAAAACTAGCAAAGATTGCTAAAAAAGAAAAAATCTCTCTTTCTAAACTTATCTGTTATGTATCACAAAAATTCTCTGATAGGATCAAAAAAAGATATTGTTTTGGTCCTGAGGATGAGAATGTTTACGAAAGACTAAATGCAGATGCTTCTATACATTTTTATTTACCTCAGGAGGATTATAGATTCCTAAAGAAAATCCATGCTGATTTGAATTTTTTCAGCATGGCAAAATTGTTGAGAAGCATACTTGAAGTTTTCATTGAAGAGTATGAGAGAATTGGGATGCTTGGATTTGAGAAAAAATGCAGTCTTGTGACATTGAGATTATGGTTGAAATTAACAGAGATAAAGAGGTGGAGAAAGAGCAGAGAATTGTCCCACCTTAAAGGGAATTTCACCCCATTTTACAAAGCAATATACAATAACTGTTACCAGGTAATAGGTTTTGAAACCTATTATTAGGTAATTTTACTAAAAATTTTAGATAAAAAATAAATAAAATTATTATAACTTCTTCTCAAATAAAATTAACATGAGGATAAATCTATCTTTTTAACTGCCTAAAAATAAAATCTCACCCTATAAAATTGTGGCAACACTAATAAAATTTGAAATGTTAGAGTCAAAATAGGACAATTCTCTCAAAAGTCATTTTCTTCTATGATTGTTAGTTTTTTTTAAAAATAACTATTAGTATCAAAGAAACCTGTTTTTTCTCAACCAGACTCTATCCCTATTTTGTGATACTAGTAATACTATTAGATAAACAAATAGATTTAATTCATTTAAGCCCAAATGTTCTTTTACTAAAATTCATACTAATCTCTTTATTTCCTCTTCAAGAGTCTTATTTGAGTCTTTAATTTCTATTTTATACTTTTCACCAGTTATCGTCTCATAGGCAGTTAAATATCTCTCAAACACACCACTTATAACTTCAACCGGGATATCTGGTTTTGGACCATCCCCTTTATAATTTTTTTCATTTATTAAGAATTGTCTTAAATATTCTTTATCAAGCATTCTCTGTTCTTTACCTTCATTAAACAATTTCTCATAAGTATCAAGATACCAGTATCGAGAAGAATCAGAAGTATGAATTTCATCAATAAGCATAAGTTCATTATCCTCTGTTAAACCAAACTCATATTTTGTATCAACAAGAATAAGATTATTTTTATTTGCTATCTCCTGCCCCCTTTCAAAAATTTTTATTGCATAATATTCTATCTTTTCCATAAGATCTTTACTCACAATCTTCTGTTCTATAATATCTTTAATACTAATTGGCATATCATGTCCCTCTTTAGCCTTTGTTGTAGGGGTCAATATAGGTTTTTCAAATTTAATATCTTTTTTCAAATTTTTTGGTAATTCTATTCCACTTATCTTGCCAGTCTCCTTATACTCTCTCCATCCACCACCAGTAAGATATCCCCTTACTATTATTTCAATAGGTATAACCTTACATTTTTTAACAAGAACAGCATTAGGATGAATCTTCTTAATTATATGATTCTGTAAAATATCCTTTGTTTTATCAAACCAAAATAAAGAAAGATTATTTAAAATTTCTCCTTTAAAAGGGACAACTCCAAGCACCTGATCAAAGGCAGAGATTCTATCTGTGGTAACAATCAATAATTTATCATTAAGATCGTATACGTCTCTTACCTTACCATTATATTTTTTCCCAATATTAAAATCTGTGTCATAAATACAATAAGGTAATTGTTTTTTTACTATTTCTAAATAATCCATATAATACCTCCTTTTTATTTACTCTGCTCTATATCAAAAAAATTGACACTGGTAAAGAAATTTTTAACTTACTCTAAAGAAAAATATTGTGTGATTTTTTATTATTAATACTTGCTCAATAATACAGATGTAGAACAAGAAACAAAATTCAGTTATTTACAAATATAGATATAATAAAAACTAAAATTATATTACCTTTGTCTTGAATCCTTTTTTTAAAAGATAACTATTTATTATATCCTTTTTCTCACCCTGAATCTCAATAGTCCCATCTTTAAAAGTTCCACCACAACCTGTAATCTTTTTTAATTCACTTGCAAGACTCTTTAAATCAACATCTTTATTAAAACCAGAAACAATTGTTACACTCTTGCCATTTCTACCCTTTCTATCTATCATTATTTTTATAGCCCTATTTTTTTCACTTTCAGTAATAAAAGGCTTTATATCTTCACCCTGAATATAAGTATAAACAATCTTATCTTTTTTCATTTCTCACCTTGCTATCTATAAGTTTTTATAATTATATCATAATATTTACATGATGTCGATACCCTTATAGATTTATTTTTTATTTCTAAAAAATCATCAATCTCATATTCTTTTAACTTAGTTCTAAATCGTGTAATCATCTGATTAAGTCTATTACCATAAGAATTCATATTGCCAAAAATATATTTCTCAATCTCCTTTTTTTCTACATATCCCTCTGAAATATCTTTTATATTTGTATCTTTTTTTTCTTTTATAAGCCTTCTTAACAAAAGACAGAGAAAATTAAACTCATTTTTTGTAAGTTGAATATTCTTATCAATTAAACTATTATATACTCTCAACTCTCCACCATTATACTTATTACCAAAAATATCAAATTTATAATCTGTTTTATATTTTGCGACAATTGTCTTCTCTCTTGTTATAAAAATTTTTATTAAAATTAATTCGTTATTTTTTTCAAAAGTGACTCTATATTTATAGTATTTTATTAGTAAATTTAAAATTTTTTCTTTACTAAAATTACTTCTAATAATCTCAAATACCCCCTCTCTATTCTGTAATTCCAGTATCATATAATAATTTTCATATTCCAATTTTTGAAAATATATTTTTATAAAGGCTATATCAATATTTTTTAAAATTCTTGTTATCCCAAAAAAAATATTTTTTACTTTAATAGTATCTATATATATATCTATGGATTTCTTATTTAAAACTATTTTTCTGTTTAAGCCTCTTATCTTTTTAGATATCTCCATAATAAAATCATTTGAATTACATTTAACAATTGTCTCCTTTTTTTTTCTATTATGCTTTGCCCAAAGAAGGTTTCTTAAAATAGATCTTAAAATTTTATTCTGTTTCTTTAATAATAAATTCTTTTTTACAATATCATTATCATAAGATAATCTTTTTTTCTTATATTTAGTTAAGGTATTTTTAGATAATTTTAGATCAATGAATATTTTTAAAAATAAAAAATAAAAAGAAGAAAATAAAACAATTATACCAATCAATTCTAATTTAGTAATATTTAAAATAAAATTTAAAGGGAAATTAAGATTTAAAATAATAAAATTTTTAATAAATAAAAATATCAAATAAAAAAAGGAACAAAAAATCACAAGAATTATCTTTATATATTTATTAAAATTAACAACTCCTATAAATAAAAAAGAATAAAGGAAAAATATGTAAGACAAGATATTAAATGATTCTGAAATAATTAAAAGAAAAAGAGAAAATATAAAAAGAGCAAGAGCAATAATAATAAACATTAAGGTTGTTTTTTTTGTCTTTAGAAAATAGAATAATGAAAAAATTATTAATATTAAAATAACCAATTCTATAATAAAAACAAGAAAAAAATAATTTCTGGATAAAAATAAAAGCCTTTTTATAGCTAAAAATAAAAAAAGGGAAAAAAAGGAAATATTTAAAATAATATAAATTAAAAATCTCTTCTTAAATATATTAAGCATAAAAAGTATAACAATTATATAACATTATAAAAATATAACTTAATTAAATAGCGTGAGTTAAATATAAATAAAATTTCTATATTAATAAAAAATGCTTTTTTATAGCATCAGATAAAAAAAATTACTATATTAAATATAGTTTAAATTAATAATTTTGTCAAAGAAAGATTTTTTAAAAAAATATTTTTAAGGAGCAATCATGATTTATAATATCGCAATAATAGAAGAAAAAAGAAAAAATAATTACAATGTTTTCTTAAAATATAATCTAAATATCCATATATTTAATTCACCATTTTCATTTATAAGATACAATAATATTCTTGATTTTAATCTTATAATCACTGATATAATTATGCCAGAGATGACTGGCATAGAATTTTTAAAAAGAATAATAGAAAGAAATGAAATTTATAAAAAAATCCCAATTTTATTTTTTTCAGAACTTTCAAAAGATAAAATAATCCAAAAAAGATTAAATAAAATTCTTTCTTCTTTTAATATAAATTTTTTACCCAAACCAACAGAAGAAAAAATATTAATTGTAAAAACGATGAATATAATTAATAATAGTAAAAATAATAAATATAACCAACAAACTTATATTTTTTCAAAAATTTATGCAGAAGAAAAAATATAAAAGTTTTCTGTTAAGGAAACTTTGTAGTAAGAATTCAAAATAAATATTAGTTGTTAACTTTAAATTATCTTAATAATTTTTATCTATTATAAATTTCTCTCAAAAAAAGATTAAAAATCTCTTATCTAATAATAAAATTACTTCAAATTTCTTATTCAAAAATATAAAAAATTTGAAAAAGATTATAAAACATTTTGACAAACTAAAAAAATTAAAGTATAGTAAAGTATATTTTAAATAAAAAGAGAAGAGGTAATAATGAAAAAAAAGTTAACAATTGTCGTATTGTTATTTTTAACAGAAATAATTTTTTCAGAAAATATATATTTTTTTACAAGGACAACATTTGCAGACTCTCAATTCTGGGAAAAAAACAATAAATACAATAGTAACGGAGATCTAATCGATTCAAGAAGAGTCTTTGCAAATTTTCTTACTGGTTCAATTGGTGCAGGTGTTGAAATGGTAATATGGGACATTGGTAAAAAAAGAGGTTCAAGAATCTATTTTAAAGGCGGTATTGATGTTCTATTTATGGGACCAACATATTTTGGAATAATAGAAGAAGATAATGGGATAGGTTCTATTATTGATAGAAGTCTGAATGGTGGAGCATTTTATACTGGATTTGATTTTGATCTATTTGTTGGCGGAACATTCCCAAAGACTGATCTATTATGGGGGTTTGGTTCTATTTTCCATTTTACATTTCCAGCCTACTCTCCAGTAATTGGTGTAGAAAATTTTAAGTCCAGTGAAAGATTTGCCTTTTATGCAGCACCATCTTTACTACTTGGATATGACATATTTATACCTTATAATAATTTTAAAATAACACCTCAAATTAGAGTCGGGCTTACCTGTCTACCTTTAATACCTGATGATTTAATAGGGGATATGAATAACTATAATTTAGATAAGACAGATATGTATAGTGGACTGTATATAGATTTTTCTGTAGCATTTAGTTTTTATGCTATTCAATGGAAAAAGTAAAATTTATCTTTATATTTTTAATTTTTACTTTTTTTTCTTATGCGAATGAGAATGAAAATTTGTTGATAATAAAGACAATCGAGGATAATAGCAGTGATCCAATAGATGAGATTATTTTTTTTATCCATCAAGAATTCAGACCAATTAATGACGAGATAAAATATTTTGAAAGTTTGATAAAATATAAAAAACTTCCATTTTCTTTTAATAAAAAACTTTTTAAGTTAAAAATTTATTCAGAATTATTGCCAGAAGATAATAAAAATAATTATAATAAAATCTATGATAATACAAAAGTAAGTGGAATTATTAATAATTCTATATTCTTAAACAATCTTAATATTCTTGATCATAATTTTTTACTTGTAAATAAATTTTTTTCAAATCAATTCAATATTACAGTTTTAAAAGATTTTTATAATATATTTAATAAAAATCAAATTACTTACTTTAAAAATTTTTATTTCTCAAATGTTGTTAATTTTAATTATGAAAAAGAGTTTAAATATACTGGTATCTCATTATATTTTGAAGAAAATTTTAACAAAAATAAATTCTATCAGGATTTTTTTATAAATTATACAATTGATAAAAATTGGTTTAATACTGGGATAAGACTAAATTTTAACATAATAAACATTTTTTATATAATGCCTCTTTTTATCTATGCAAATAATTTTTATTATGCCTTGAGTGCTGGCTTTAATTATAATAATTTTATTCTAAATATGGACAACTTTATAATTACTGATTTTAACAGTACCACATATAGTTTTAATCTCTTTTTTTCATATAATAACGATTTCTTTAACATAAGAGTATTTAAACTAAATAAAAATCTTATTGACTTTAGAAAAAATTATCACAACACAATCTCTGAAAATAAATTTCTTCTCTATATAAAAGAGATAGATCCAGAAAAATTATATACTATAGATTCTATCTCTGGTATTGAAATTTTATTTTTTTATAAAATATTTTCTATAACTATTAACTCCATATTCTTTTTTGAAAAGCCATTTCTTGATGTAAACTTTACAGAAGAAAACAAAATAGATTTCTTTAATAACTATTCGAGTCTTCTAATATCATTTGATTTTAAGATATTTATATTTGAATCCAAAATATACCTTTACTTTTTTAAAGAGATTATTTTTAAATATGGAATTAATTTTTATTTTAATGAGATAAAAATTACAAAATACTTTGAAATGTCATCAGGGCTTATATTTTTTATAGATAAAAATAATAGTGAATATACAATTTTACCAGATATCACCTTCTCTTTTAAACCAGCAAAAAATAGCACTCTCTATGTTAGATCAAAAAGTGGAATTGATATAAAAAATAGTGTTAACTTTATATACTTTTTTGAGGCTGGCTTTAAAATCAATTTTTAATACTCTCATCAATTCTTTTAAAAAGATACTCCTGTCCCAGTATATCAGAACAGGTAACAAAACTCGTTATAGTGACTCCCACAATACCGGGGAAAATAAGGGACTGTCCTGTAAAATAAAAACCTTCAAGTTTTGTCCTTGCTCTTATAGGCGCTCTCATTTGAGAAAGACTATGCTTTATAGCATACATTGATCCAGAGGGACTTAATGTAAAGTGATAATTTGTTAAAGGAGTTGAACCCTCTTTATATTCAATACTATCCTTTAATTCTGGGATAATCTCAATACTCTTATTCAAAACCTTATTGAGTATCTCTTCTTTAAATTTATAATAATCTTCTGGCCTCTTTGAGAATTTAGTATCATGCCATTTAGCATAATTCTCCCATTTATCTATAGAAAGAGTCTCCACAATGCTTTTATTGTTAGAATGACCTATTCTTGAAGTAGGAATTGTTATGTATAGAAAAAAATCAGAGACATTTCTATCAGAAACAGGTTTTTCATAGATTGCATCTATATTATAGTCTGGAAAATAGAGTATATCATAATAGTATTTACTAAGATCATTCGAACTAACAAAATAGCCACCAAAATGGGATGTTGTATTCTCCATATCATAAATTCTTGTTGTAAAGGCTGGCCTAAAAACCTCCTCTTCAAATAACTTAAGCGAAGTTTGTGGATTTATATCACTAATAATATTTTCAGTCTCAAAAAAATCCCCATCTTCTGTTTCAATACCTTTTATTTTTTTATTCTCGGTTTTAATTTTTACCACTCTCTTTTTAAAAAGAATCTCACCACCATTTTCCTTTAGACTACTAATTAAGGCATTTATAAGTCCATCCCCACCACCCTTTATATCATAAGTTGAAGAGTATAGAGCATTTGAGAATATAGAATGAGTTCCAAGAGGAGTCTCTTTTGGAGGAACTCCATACAAAAATGAATGTGCTAAAATAACGCTCTTTAATCTTTGAGAAGCCCCAATAGAATCTAAATAATCTATAATACCAATTTCAAAAGATTGATGTTCTTTATCTAAATCTCCCTTATGATCCCTATTAAAATAGATAAAATATCTTTTTAACTCTTTTAATTTATCAATATAAAGATTAATCGCTTTTTCATCTTGTGGGAAATTTTTTATCAATAAATCCCTTAAATTATCAAGTCCACTCGGTAAATCTATCTTAAAATCTGGAAATATAAGAGTATGAAAATGTTTCTTGTTATAGGGGACAAGATCTATCTTATCAAGAATGCCAAGATATCCCCAGTACATCTCAAGAATTTGATTCTTATCAAGTTCTGGAACAAAATGAAAACCCGTCTCAAATCTATGTCCTTTTCTATAAAAAGAATGAAGATAACCACCTGCCTTACTATGTTGTTCTAAAACAAGTACTTTTTTCTTTTCTTTAGCAAGAATTATTGCCGAACATAATCCACCAAGCCCAGCACCAATTATAATATAATCATATTTCATATTATTCACTGAATTCCTTTAAAATTAAAGCAGCATTTGTCCCACCAAAACCAAATGAATTCGAAAGAATTGTTTTTGGCTTATAATTCAAGGTCTTATTGACAACATTTATTTTTGAAGTAATTTCATCTCCCTCAATAAAATTAATATTTGGTGCAATGAATCCCTCTTTCATCATTATAAGAGAATATATAACCTCACTTGCCCCAGCCATCCAGCATTCATGCCCTGTCATTGATTTAGTGGAAGAAACATAAGGTCTATTTCCAAAAATATTATATATTGCCATAGCCTCTTTTGAATCCCCACCAGGAGTGCTTGTAGCATGAGCATTTATATAATCAATATCCTCTGGTTTTAAGCCAGATTTCTTTAAAGCCTTATTTATGGCAACCTGAGCCCCTATGCCATTTGGTATTGAAAGATCCTCCCCATCTGAACTGAATCCATACGAGATAATCTCAGCATAAATTTTAGCACCACGCTTTAAAGCAAGATCAAGCCTTTCTAAAATAACACAAGCTGCACCACCAGAAGGTACAAGTCCATCTCTATTCTTATCAAAAGGTCTACTTGCCTGTTTTGGATTTGAAACATTTGTAGAAAAGGCACCAAGAGCATCAAAACTTGCCATTACATGCCAATTTATCTCCTGAGCACCACCTGCAAGAATTATTTCCTGATCACCATTTTTTATAAGATCAAACCCAAGTCCAATAGCATGAGCCCCAGAAGCACATGCACCAGCAATAGACCAGCATGCCCCCTTTGTCTGAAAAATAGTACTTAAATTCATTGTAACAGTTGAGTCCATTACCTGAAATATATACCCAGAGCCCAGAGCCTTTGTCTCTTTTGCTTGCATAAGTTCATTATACATCTCAATATTTGGTTGAGAGACAGAATCATGTCCAAAAATAACCCCGGTTTCAGTAGAAGAGATATCCTTACTACTCAAATTACTATCTTTTATAGCCATATCTGTGGCTGCATAGGCCCAGATTGTCGAAAGAGACATTGTCTTTCTTCTCTTTCTATCAAGATAGTTTTTTGGATCAAAATTTTTAATCATTCCAGTAAGAGGGCTTCTAAATCCCATCTCTATTCTAACTGGATCTATATCATATCCCGGGATACCATTTCTTAATGATTCAGTAACAGAAGGAATATCATTACCAAGACATGAAATAATACCCATGCCCGTAATTACAACTCTATTTTCTGGATTTTTCATATCTTAATCTCCATTAAATATTATATTTTTTAATTAATTCTTCAAGTACTTTAACGGTATTTTCAGAAGGTTCGCATAAAGGTAGTCTATATACTGACTTTATTTTACCTTTTAATGCAAGAATCTTTTTTACTGGTATAGGATTTGTCTCTATGAATAGTTTGGTAAAAAGTTCATTTAACTTAATTTGCTCTTCTCTCATTGCAACAAAATCATTCTTTAATCCAAGATTTACAAATTCAACCATTCTTTTAGGAATAATATTTGAGGCAACAGATATAACACCAGTGCCCCCACAAGCCATTAACGGTAGAGTTAATTTATCATCCCCGGATAAAACAGAGAAAGTTTTTGGAGTCTTTTCAATAACATCTATCATTTGAGAAAGTGACCCAGATGCCTCTTTAACACCGACTATATTTTTTAATTTAGCAAGTTCTGCAAGTGTCGATGTTTCAAGATTAAGGGATGTTCTACCCTGAATATTATATATGATTAGTGGGAAATCAGTCTCTTCTGCAATTGTCTTAAAATGTTCATATAGCCCTTTTTGAGTTGGCTTATTATAATAGGGGACAACCTGTAAGGATGCATTTGCACCAGCCTTTTTGGCATGAAGAGTCATCTCGATTGCCTCTTTTATAGAATTTGATCCGGTCCCGGCAATAACCTCGCATCTCTTTTTAGCCTGATCAATAACAATTTCTATAACTCTATTATGCTCTTCATAATTAAGAGTTGGTGATTCTCCAGTGGTACCGCATGGAACAATACCTGCAACACCAGATTTTATCTGCTCCTCTACTAAATTTCTTAATGCCTCTTCATCAAGACCACCATCCTCTTTAAAAGGGGTGATAATCGCAGTATAGATTCCTTTAAACATACAAACTCCTTTAAAAATTTGGTTTAAATATAATTAATTTTTTTAAATTTGTCAAAAAATTTAAACTTGTGAATAAAAATTCTATTTTAAAAATAAAATCATAAAAAAGAAATGCATAAACTTTAACATTGATTCTCAAAAAGTAACATATAAACAATTGTCCTACAAAAAAAATAATTCTATGCTCCTTAATTATTCTTCAATTCCAGTATATTTATCATATTAAAATTGTGATCTTTATAATTAGATTCATCACAGGTAAAAATAATAAATTGAATATTACTATCTTTTATTAATTTTAATATTTCTTTCAATCTTGTTAGATCTGTATTTACAAAACTATCATCAAGTATAACAGGTAGACTCTCTTTTTTATTTGAAATCGTACCTGCTAATAAAAATATAAATAAAAAATAGAGTTGCTCTTTTGTTCCATAAGAAAGATTTTCTATCTTTAATTCATTATTAGAAGATACAATTATTTTATCCGATATTCTTAAATCATTTGAAATTCTTATCTTTTCATAAAAAGGGGTGATTTTTTTAAAATATTTTGAAATTCTCTCTTCTAAAGGCTTAAAAATATTTTCTTCTATTTCTTTCTTTTTATTTTCTATTATTTCTTCAAGTATTCTTAAAGAATAATAATTTAAATATTCATTTTTTAAATTTGATTTTATTTTAATTAATTCATCCTCAATTTCTCTTTTATTTTTAATATATTCTGAAAAAATATTTAATTCTCCCTCTTTTTTACTCTTCTCATTTGATTTTTTTTCTTTTTCTTTCGATAAATTCTCTTTCTCGATCTTAATTCTATTTATGGTAGTTAAAATTTTATCATAATCATTTATATCCTCTGGTGACAATCTTTTTAAAGAATTGCTTAAACTTTCATACTCCAATTTCTTAGAAAAAAGAGAGTTCTCAAAATCATTTTTATTTAAATTTCCAAATAGTAATCTATTATCTTCCTCACATTTCTTAACAATTGTCTCATTCTTTAAAATATCCTGTTGTATTTCTGTTAATTTTTTATCAATCTCATAAATATCGTTATAAATAGGAATATAATCTTTTTCTATTTCTATATCTGAAAAAGAATTTAATTCTTCTATCAATGAGTTATTAAAATTTTTCAAAAAGGAGTTCAAATTATCTCTTTCTGATATAAGATCTTTTCTTTTATTGAATTTTTCTTTTAATTCATTTAGAGTTAAAACATTATACTTTTTTAAAATATTGAAAATATCTTTTGAATTTTTTTCAATCTTTTCAAGATATTCTTCAAATTCTTTCTCATTCAAAGGTCCACTTACCTCAATTTTAAAGTCTTCTGTTGAAATTTTTATTATTTTGTTAGCCTTTATATTTAAATTTTTATTAATTTTAAACTTTTTTTCCTCTTCTTTATCTTTTTTTATATTAAATATAACCTGATCTTTTAAAGGAATTATTTCTAAATTAATTCTTGAAGAACTCAATTTTATTTCTAATCTCTCATTCTCTTTTTCTAAATCCTCTACCCTTTTTATATCATCTATATTTATCTCTGCTAAATTTTTAATTTCTTCATTAAAATTTTCTAATCTATTTTTAATTTCATTATATTCATTAAACTTTTTAGTTAATAATATTTTTTTGTTTTTTAATAAATTTATTCTCTTTTCTTTTGCCTTTTTTAATAAAGAAGAACACTTCTCAATTTCTAATAAATTACTATTAAATTTGTTAAATTTTTGATTTAAATTTTCATACTCTATCTTTACTCTATTAAATTTTTCTAATTCTACTCTTTTTTTCTCAAGATCACTTAAATAGATTTCTTTTTGATTCAATAATGTCTCTATTTTTTCTATTTCATTCTTTAATTCATCTACCTCTTTACTTAGTTTTTCTAAATTTATAATTTTATTATTAATCTCATTTAATTTTGCCTCTTTTTCTTTTTCTTGTTCCAACAATTTATATAATAAAGTCTCTTTTTTAATATCTCCTTTCTTCTCTGTAATATAATTTTTTAATTCTTCTTTTATCTCCTTAAAAAACTTCTCATTTTCTTTATTTGTTGTAAGAAATTCTGAAAAAAGAATCTCTTTAACCATACCACTGATATTAATGAGCTCTTTATTTTTAAGTAAATTATCAATTACATTTTTCCCCTGCCTAATCCATAAAAGATCAAGAAGATATTTAAAAGAATTTTTATCAATACCAATTAATTTTTCTATCTCAGAAGAGACACTCTTACCTTCTGAGATTGCTATTATATTTCCATTACTCTCTTCACTTAATTTAGCATAAGATTGAGATAAAAATTTCTTTTCAAGAATATATTTTTTATTGTTTATTAAAAATGAAATCTTAACAAAAGGGTAAACCTTTGTCCCAATAGGAATTATCTCTTTAATATCTTCTTTTTGACTGGTAAAATCCTCTAAAAAAGCAAAATAGATACTTTCTAATAAAGTAGACTTTCCACTCTCATTAGGCCCATATACAACATTTACTTTATCTGAGAAGTCAATTTTTAATCTATCAATCTTTCTCCAATTTTCTATTTCAAGGGATTTTATTATCATTAAATCACAGAGCCTTTTTTAAATCAATACCCCAATTTTTAGCAAGAAGTTCTAATTTTATAAATTCACTATTCATTATTTTACCATCAGCAGTAATTACCTCTGCTGCCTTTTTTAAAAAATCAATTTTCTCCTTTTCTGTTAGAGATTCTGTCAGTAAGGCAATTGCTTTAGAATATCTTGTTAATTCATTATCAAGTGCCTCTTTTTCAACATCTTCTATCATCTTATCAATATTAACATCATTAATATTCATCTTTTTTGCAATTTCTTTTATCTTTTGAGCCTCCTCTTTTGCTATTTCATTATCAATATAAGCAAAATTTGCAAGAACATCAATTATTGCTTCATTCTTTGTCATTTTTTATCTCCCTTAAAAATAAAGTTTATTTTATATTAATAACTTATATTTTAAAAAAAATCAATTATATTTTTGTTTTTTATATAAATTTCAAATTCCTCTTTATTATTTTTAGAGAATAAATGAAAAATTCTTAACAAATTTACCTTAAAATATAAGTAATTTCAAAATGTTAAACCAAAAAATATTAAAAAAAGATTAATTTTTTTTAATAATATATTGACAAAAAATATTTTTTTTTATATTATCTTTTCTATGATAAGGAGGTTTTATATATGAAAAAATTAATAGCTTTATTTATTGTTGTTGTATTAGGTTTATCAGTAGTTTTAATGCCAGCTTGTAAAAAAGATAATGCTACTACAACTACTACTGTTGAACAACCAGTAGATACAACAAGCGATGCTACTGCAGATGCACAATAATAACTAATTTTAAATTAAAGGCTGCCATTTTTATGGCAGCCTTTTTTATATTATCGTAATTATTATAGTAATTTAAAAATAATAATGATAACATTATAATAATAATACTAATTTATATATTGAAAAATTTTTTTTATAATAAATTGATAAAGCAGGTTTGGTGGAATCATGAGACAATTGTTCTTCTTTTAATTGATTTTTAATTATAACATAACCACTATTATAACACTTACAATTAATATCCATTTCTAATAGTTTTATTTTCGAAATTACCATTTTTTCATCTTCTTGTGCCTCTTCTAACCATAAAAAAAATGTCTCTAATAACATTCTTACCAGAATAGCCATACTATAAAAATTAAGATTAGAATGCACAAGTTTTAATTCTCTGTAAATATCTTCTTTTATGTAAGCTCTTATTTTTTTAGTTGCTTTTATTTGTTGATACTTGCAATTGTCTTCTTCTGAAAAAAAATGAATTTTTTTTATTAAAGGTAACATTAATTCTATAATATAATTTACACATAAATTGTAACTTATTTTTTTCTTTTTACAATAAATAATGAGATTATTTTCAAGATCTTCTCCAATCATAAAATTAAATTTTTTCTTCATAATATTTTTTCCTCCTAAAAATATAAAAGATTCTATATATTAATCACAAAATTTATGAAAAAATCCTTTACAACTAAAATTAGATTTTAATATTTTTTTACATTTTTAAAAAATAAATATATTAATATAACTAACAATATATTAAAACATGAGACAATTGTTCACCAAAAATTTTCAATAAAAAATACTCTGTTCAATATCTATTCCAGAATCTTGCCATTCTCTTTCAAAATTCTCCCATTTACTATTACAGTATCTACAGTATAATCACTTTTTAATCCTTCAAAAGGTGAAAAATCAGCCTTTGTATAACAATTTTTTGCTTCAAATATAAACTCTTTTTCTTTTATAATAACAATATCAGCAAAATTGCCTTTTTTAATACTCCCTCTTTTAGGAATATTAAAAATCTTATACCCTCTTGTTAATAATTTAAATATCATTTCAAGATCAATTAATCTTCTTTTATATAAATCCATTAAAACATAAAAAGCACTCTCTAAGCCAGGAAAACCAGAGGGAGAATTATCACTAAATTTTTCTTTTAAAAGATGAGGAGCATGGTCAGTACCTATAATATTAAAATTTCCTTTATTAAAGGCCTCTCTTAAAAACTCTACATCCTGTAAAGTTCGAATAGGAGGATTTACTTTATATATATTTGACTTATCAATTCCAGATAAAAAAAGAAAAAGATGATGAGGGGTTATTTCCGTAATTATATTAAATCCTTTCTTTTTAAATTTCAATATCTCCTTTAAAAACTCTTTTGAGGAGACATGGCATATATAAATTTTTGCTTTTTCTTTAATAGAAATAGCAGAATGGATTATCTTTCTTAATCCCTCTATCTCAGCAAGTGGAGGTCTTTTTAAATTATGAGAAGAGACATCTATATATTTAATATTTTTAAATTTTTGAAGAGTCCTCTCATCTTCACAATGAAATAAAACATATTCTCCAATCTCTAATGCAGGTCTTACAAATCTAAAATCTTTAATAAGAAGATCACCGGTTGAGGAACCTATATAAACTTTTATACCAAGAACATTTATTTTATTTTTTCGGCATTTTTTTATAATATCTTTTAATTCATAAGCATTCTTATCAGAAAGTCCTATATAAAAACCATAATTAACAAGAGAATCTCTTTTTGCTATACTATTTTTCTCTTTTAAAGTCTCATAAGTTGTAGCAGAAGGGGTATTATTTGGCATATCCATGACATATGTAAAACCACCATTTAATGCAGCCCTTGAACCACTTTTCCAATCTTCTTTGTA
This sequence comes from Spirochaetota bacterium, assembly GCA_035406685.1. Lineage (GTDB taxonomy): Bacteria > Spirochaetota > GWE2-31-10 > GWE2-31-10 > MWDO01 > DAONLM01. The sequence continues at coordinate 4,859 of DAONLM010000016.1, read as the reverse complement.
GGTATGTCCCGGAGTTCTAAAATGAACATGTGGATCAAAAAAACCATAGGAGACAAAAGAATCACTTGCATCAATAACTTTATATTTTTTTAATTTCTCTGTTTCTATCTTTTCGCCAATTATTACCTTTTTTATTTTTTTATTCTCTATAAAAATTGTTCCTTTAACAAATCTCTTTTTAATAAAAATATTACCATTAACTATGGCTATTCTATTTTTCGATTCTTCCATACTGATCCCTATGATAAACTCCGAATTCTTTACAGTTAATAATTGTATCAAAATAAGAAAAAACAGGACCTTCTTCACAAACTCTTAAACCTATATCATCAAGTACACACGAACCACACAAACCTACACCACATTTCATATATCTTTCCATAGATAGTTGAATATTTTTAATTCTTTTTTTTGCTATTTCTATCACTTTAACCATCATTTTCTCTGGTCCACAAAGATAAAGAGCATCATAATTATTTCTGCCTATAATATCTTCTAAATCCATAGTGACAAAACCTTTTTTCCCGTACGACCCATCATCTGTATAATAAGAAACATTCAAATCTAAATCAAAAGAAAACTCAAAGTTTTTAATATTTCTTGCACCAAACAAAATATCAATTTTTATATTTTTATTTTTAAGACTATTTGCTAAAAAATAGATTGGAGCAATTCCTATTCCCCCACCAACTAATAATACACTCTTTTCAGATTTAATTTTAAAATAGCTTCCGAGAGGTCCTGTAAGCCCAAAATAATCCCCAATATTTGCTTGAAGCATATTTTTAGAACACTCTCCCCTATCCATAATTGTAAAGCCAATAATATTCCCATCATAATGAGAAACAGAAAAAGGCCTTTGCGAGATATTATAATTTAACATAAAAAATTGTCCTGGCAAAATCTCTTTTTTACCAATATTAAAAAAGAGAGTCTTCTGAATTTCATTTCCCTTTATATCAATGAGGTTATAACTCTTTTCAATTTTATTTTTAATATCGTTACTCATATAAGGCTATATAGCAAAAAGTTTATAAATCGTAAATAATTTTTTTTATAAGATAGAAAAAATTATTGTTCTTTTTTTATCTTTAAACAATTGTCCTACTTATTTACTTATTTTTACATATATATAATACTTATTTTACATTTTCTATGATTCTCTTTTTTATTAATTATTTATACTTTGTAAAAAATTTTATTTTTTTAAAAAAGAAATATTTTAAATATTGAAAAAATAAAAGAAATAATATATAATTATAGAAAATAAGATTTTTAATTCTTATAAAAATAGAGGGTAGTAACATAAATCTTTTACTTGTCGGTGAAAATAAAACAGTAGAATTTTATGAGCTATTTTTTCAAAAAAAGGGGATCTCTGTTTTTAATATAAATAAATTAGATCCAAAAGATTATTTTAGGCTTAATATAGAGATAGCATTAATATTTGGTAACATTGATATTCACTCATTAGAGGATACTCTTAAAGATTTAAGAGAAAAATTTAATAAAAATGTGATTTTTGTGGCATTAATAGAAGATAAAAATGAATATATTTTTGATATATTATTTCAAAATAATATAAGCAATATTCTATTCGATTTTAATCCAGAAAATCTATTTAAAGAGATAAATACTTTTTATGAGAATATAAAAAAATTAGAACAAAAAAAACAAATTTCACAATATATAATAAATTTTTATGAAAATAAAGATATTTTTTTTATTGATATTACTGGAACACTCGAAAAAGAAAAAATCTCACAATTAAAACTTATGTTTATGCATTATTTATCTTCTAAGTTAAATAAATTAAAAGGGATTGTCTACATATTCAATAATACAGATGAAAATAGTATGATATTTCCTCATATATGGTTATTATTCAGATTCTGGAAGACTCTAAAAATACCTTATGATAAAATTTACTATCTTACAAGTTCTGACATTATAACTCATAATATTCAAAATTATATTGGGCATTTTGGAATAAAAAAATGTTCTAATCTTTTAGAAGTAGTAAGATATCTCTTTCCAAACCTTGCTGATAAAAATGAAATGGAATTATTTGAATTCTCATCTACTCTTCTTCAAACAGACTATAAATTCAAATCTATCCAATAATATCTATATTTTGCCCAACTCCTGGTTCTGCTGGAGGCAAAGAAGTCTCTTCTATCGAAGAAGAATTTGAAACAGCCTCTATATTATTATTTGCAACCGAGGCATAATAGTTTTCAATACTTGATACTTCCATATTTACCTCCTTTTTTAGATTATATTTTGAGATATTTAAATCTCTATATCTTAAATTTAATAAAATATGTAAGAAAAGTCAAATTTTATCTTTCTAATTGAGGAAATAAAATATTACTTATAGAATTGATATATGGAAGAGTCTCTTTTCTAAAATACTGAAAACATAACATATAGTATATATACGATTTATAATAATCTTCTGTTATATAATAAATTGTTGCTATGTAATAAGCAATTCTTATTTTTAAATAATCTGGGGGATTTTCTATTAAAATTTCTTCAAGAGTTTTTAAGGCATTATTATAATCCCCAGTTTTAATAAGAGAGATCGATCTATTATACTCAATCTTATAATCCTTTGGCTCAAAAAGTTCCTCATCATTTAACATATGAAATTGTAAAGGTATAATCATCTCATTATACTTTTTTTTACATTCATCATATATATCAGAAAATTTCTTCTTATCATTTGAAATAATACTTTCTACTCGTTGATTATACTTTATTAATTGAGGGACTTTCAAAATTTGAGGATCTTTAAAATTTTTACCAGTGGCTGGATCCTTATATAAAGACAAAATAGGCAATGGAGTAAAATTATCAATAGAAAAATCAAAAAAGACCCCACCTGCTCCTTTTATACAAACCGGCTCTATAGTAATATTTACATTTGGCTGATACTTCTTATTCTGCTCACCAACAACAAATATTGCATAATAATAATTAATATTTGCTATTGGATAATCAATATAGCCTTTATCATCTATATCAACAGAAGCAATTTTTATAGAATTTTTTAAAATTTCGTCATCAGTAATTGGAACAATATTTCTATAAATCATTACCATATTTTTCTTATCAGAATCACTCTTATAATCCCATTCCAAAGATATATTTTTATTATTTGACTGTGCAGAAAATCTTATAATTTCCCATCTCTCTTCTTTTGTTATAACTACTGGTGTAGTAGTATAATTTCTAAATGGAATAAATATAAGATTCTCTCTCTCATCTTTTCTATTCATTATTATTACTGCATAATAATATTCACCATAATCTGGGGTATCTATATAGCTATTTTCAAGATTCTTAAGAGTGGCTATTAGAGTAGCACTTTTTAAAGATTGTGAAGAATTAATAACTGAATTTGATCTATAAATATTAAGATAATCAGAAAAATTCTCTGGATTCTCCCATTCAATTAAAATTTTTTTATCAGACTGAGTAACATTTATCTTTGAAACAAAAATCTCTTTTATCTCCTGTTGAGAATATGAAAAGTAAATTATTAATAAAAATGTTATAACTAAATAATATCTTTTCACATTAGTTCCATTAAGTCATAATCATATTTTTAAATTTATCGGATTTTAAAAGCATATACTAAACTCACACGATAAAATACAATGATAGTAAATCTCTCTGCTAATTAATACAAAGAAAAATTTATGCCGCCTTTCTTGTCCCATTAGGCTCTTTCTTTAAAACAATTGTGACATAAATTTACACTTATTTACATTTATTATACAATAAATTTAAAATTACTATTACAACTCACCCTCTTTAATTGCAATATTTACCTCAATTGTTCCAAATCTTGAAGAAAGATTTACGACAATTGTCTTTAATTTTACAAAACTTATTGTATAATCTTTTCCTATTATAATTGTGGGAGGAGTAATATGAAGAATCTTATCCTGACCAGATAATTGAATTGTTGTTCTACCAGTTATAATATTTGCTACCTCTGCTATGGATGATTCTATAAAAGCATTATCAATCTTTGTAGTACTCTTTGGAGCAAGAGCCTGAGCAATTCTTTGAGCAGTATGCTCTTTCAGACTATAAACCACCTGCCCCTGAATAAAACCAGCAATCCCCACTATGATAGAAATATCATTAGAGGGAGTAGGATCCTCTTTAACTGTTAAATTTGTCTTTTCGAGTCGCAGATTAGCCATCTGCTCAAAAACTTCTATTGCATTAGAAATAAAAGGATTTATCCATTCTGCCTTCATATAATTTTATCCTTCAATCAATAAAAACTAAATCTTTTTTATATATTTAATCATATAACAGAATAAGTGTCAATATTATTTTTAAACTTATAATAAAAATTTATTTTTTAACAAATAATAGTTATAATATATCCAACAAAATACATTTTTTAAAAAGTATATGTAAAATTTTATTTTCAAGAAATCAAAATGATAGAGTTATCGAAAGGTTATTTTTTTTGAGAGAAATATGATAATAATCTTATTTATTTTTTAATAAAATGTTTAATAAATTTTATCAATAATAGGTCTCAAAACCTATTACCTGGTAACAACTATTATATATAGCCTTATAAAATGGCGTAGTATTCCCGTGGAAGTGGGACAATTCTCTGCTCTTCCACCATCTTTTAATTTTTATTATTTTTAAGAATAACCTTAATGTTATTATTCCACACTTTTTCTCAAACCCAATCATCCCCATTCTCTCATATTCCTCAATGAAAACTTCAAGAATTGCTCTAATCAATTTTGCCATGCTGAAAAAATTTAAATCAGCATGAATTTTCTTCAAGAATCTATATTCCTCTTTTGGAATATAAA
>DAONLM010000015.1:0-27422 GCA_035406685.1 Spirochaetota bacterium | reverse complement strand
TTTCATAAATTTTGTAAAGGATTTTCTCAAAAATTTTGTGATTAATATATAGAAAATAATTTTTATATGGAGGGTTTGTTATGAATAATATCAGTAAAATTTTAGAAAACTATACTGTAGAGCATGAGTTACACTTTGTTGTTAACTCTGATATGAAGAAAAGACTGGAAAATGTTGCGAGGAAATTTAACATCTCTATTTCTGGGCTTATTGTGTATATCTTGCATATCTATAGCAATAGGGTAAAAAAGATATACTGTTTTGGTCCAGAGGATGGGAATAAATACGAAAGAATAGATGGAGATGCGAGAATTCATATATATGTTTCCAAACAGGACTATCGTTTTTTAAAGAAGATCCATGCTGATCTTAATTTTTTCAGCATGGGTGTTTTACTGAGGAGAATTATCCTACTCTTCCTTGAAGAATACGAGAAATTAGGCATTACCGGGGTTGAGATGAAGTGTAGTTTAATAACATTAAGGTTATTCTTGAGGTTAACAAAGATTAAAAAGTGGAATAAGAGCAGAGAATTATCCCACTTTTCCGGTAACACCACGCCATTCTACAAAGCAATCTACAACGATTGCTATCAGGTGGTGGGTTTTGAGACATACTATTAGGCATATTTATATATTAAAAATAACAAAAAGATTTTATTTGACAAACAGTATATTTTATTATACTCAATTACATAAATATGGATTTGTGGCAATGATTATGAAAAAGATAGTTATTATTTTTTTTATATTTCTTTATTCATTCTATCTATCTGCTGTTGATAAAAAAGATGTAACAGATGATAAAATATATTCTTATATTGAAGAATTAAAAGAAATCTTAGAATATGGGATAGATAGTGAGGTAATTGCAGCATTAAAAGATACCGGAGATACATTAAGAGATGATCTATTCCCAAAGGTTCTTGAAAGATATAAAAAAGTAAGAGTAATGCAGACAAAGATTGAGTTTGTAAATTTTTTTGGAAATTTAAAAAATAATCCTCAATATGTCATAGATGCCTTATATGAAGATGCCTCTGGCGATTATGTGGATAAACAGATAAATATTGCTCTTATTAATACATTAGCAAAAATAGGTGGTGAAAGAGAGGCTAAACTGATCATTTCCAGACTTGATAGTGAAGATAATGCAATAAGAATGACAGCAGCAGATGCTATATCAAGAATGAAGATAAAAGAGGTTTCTCTTTTAATTCTTGAGAGGCTAAAATTAGCAGAAGATGATCCAGAAAAATATTTAGTTAGTGATATAAAGAGCAAGCTTATTTTATATTTTGGAGAGGTAAAGGCAACAGAGGCTTTAGAATATTTAAGAAAAGTAGCTGCTGATAAGAATAATGACAAATTTATAATAATGTATGCAATGCTTTCTCTTGCAAAGATAGGAGATCTTGATTCACTCGATATTATTGAAAAAAATCTTGAGAATAGTGAGGTAAAAATTCAGGAATATGCTGGATATGCCTTGAGCCTTTTTGAAAATCCATCTGTGATTCCAAAATTAAAAAATATGGCTCTTCATAATAACGAGCAGGTGAGAATATATGCCTGTCAGGGACTTTCTAAAAATAAAGATCCATCAGCTATATCTTTACTTGTTTTTAAGTTTAAGAAAGATAGCTCTGCAAAGGTAAGAAGAGCTGCCTTACAGACACTTCTTGAATATGGGGATATCGGGGTAAAAGAAGTTAAAGAATTTTATAAAAATATTAAAATGACTGATGCGATGTTATCAGATATTGCATCTATTGTTAGTTCAAATCCAAATGATGATAGTGTCCAGTATCTTGTAGAATTGTACAACAATGCAAACGATAAAGGTAAAGAGGCTATTGCAAAGGCAATAGGGTTTCCAAAATCAAATAAAATAGATCCAATTGTAAAACTCATGTTGCAATCCCCTAACTTTTTAATAAGAATGGGCGGAATAAAGGCTTTAACTCTTATAAAAGATACATCATTATGGGACATTATAATAGATATGTCAAAAAATGATAAGGTAGAAGCAGTCAGAAAATACGCTCAAAAACTTCTTGATTTATACTAAAAGAATTTTATTTTGTCAAAAAATTAAAATATTGTGGCTTGTTAAAAACAGAATTATGCTAAGAATGGTTTTAGTGAAGAATAATAAAAAAAGAATGCGTTTAAAAGAATGCCAGTCTTTATAAAAATTGGATCTGTTTTAGGCAAAAATCTGTTCCAAAAACAAGGTAATAATATACTTCTTGATCGATATAAAAGGGGATATCTGGATGAATCCTCTCATCCTTATCCTTATACCATTTCACCTTCCTTGCCCTTATATCCTCTATCTTATTCTTCACCTTCTCAAGCCTTTTTTCAAACCCATCAACCCCATATTTTTCCACAAGATCAAAATACAACTTCAATATTTCCCTTATCAATACAGCGATACTAAAAGTATTTAAAGTATCGTGTATCTGTTTTAGTTCGTTATAAATTCTTTCTTCTAGAAATACTCTTACCCTTTTTGTAGCATTTACACAGGGATAGTCTCTCTTTCTTCTATCTTCTGTTAAATGCTTTTTCTTCAGAAAGGGCAGCATTGTATTTATTACTTCTCTTATTATTTCTGATAACCCCTTGTTATTTTTTTCTGTTAAGATTTTAATCTTACCAAATAAATTATCATTAATCACAAAATCAAATTGTAGCATTTTATTTACCTCCACTAATAAAAAATATTTCTATATATTAATCACAAATTTTTTAAGAAAATCCTTTACAACTTTTAGAAAAAAAATAAAAAATTTTCCCCTAAAAATAAATTCGCACCCTATTTTTCTCTATATTTTTTGAAATTCTTTGACAAATAAAAGTTTTATGCTATAATTAGAAACAAGCGACAAAAAAATTATCATATAAAATATTAATTCTAAATTAATAAAATAATTTATTCTAAAAATACAAAAATCTAATTGCATTTGGAGAATAAAAAGTGAAGAATATAAGAAATTTCTCAATAATAGCACATATAGATCATGGTAAATCTACCCTTGCTGATAGACTGATAGAACATTGTAAAATAATATCAGAAAGAGAATATAAAGATCAGATACTTGATTCTCTTGACATTGAAAGAGAAAGGGGTATTACTATAAAGAGTAATGCAGTTGTCTTACCATATAAAGCAAAAGATGGAAGTTGGTATAAATTAAATCTGATAGATACACCGGGGCATGTTGATTTTACCTATGAAGTTTCAAGGTCCTTAAAGGCATGCGAAGGGGCTTTATTATTAATCGATGCAACTCAGGGAGTTGAAGCACAGACTCTTGCTAATTTATATCTTGCTCTTGAGCAAAATCTTGAAATAATTATTATCATAAATAAAATAGATCTACCTTCAGCAAATATTGATTATGTTAAAAAACAGATTGAGCATGATTTAGGATTTGATCCAGAGGAGGCCATTCTTGCATCAGGCAAAGAGGGAATTGGTATTGAGGATATTTTTGAGGCAATAGTTAAAAAAATTCCACCTCCAAAAGGTGATGACAATGCCCCATTAAAGGCTTTGATATTTGATAGTCATTATGATGAATATAGAGGGGTTATTATTCATATAAGAGTATTCGATGGTAAGGTAAAAGCCGGTGATCAGATTCTTTTTATGCATAATGGGGCAAACTACACAGTTGAAGAGGTTGGCTATTTTAAATTAAAATTAGAAAAATCTGATCATCTTGAATCTGGGGAGGTAGGGTATATAATAGCAGGAGTTAAGACTATAAGCGATGTTCAGGTTGGAGATACAGTTACTTTGTTTAATAATCCAGCAGATAAACCTTTATCTGGCTTTAAAGAGGTAAAACCGGTTGTCTTTTCTTCTTTATATCCAGTTGCTGCTGATGACTATATGGAGCTTGCCGATGCTCTTGCAAAGTTAAAATTGAACGATGCATCTTTAATATATGCTAAAGATTTTTCAAATGCTCTTGGATTTGGTTTTAGATGTGGATTTTTAGGTTTACTTCATTTGGAAGTTGTTCAGGAAAGACTGGAAAGGGAATTTAATGTATCTTTGATTCTTACAGCCCCTTCAGTTCAGTATAAAGTCCATCTAAAAAATGGTGAAGAATTTCTTCTAGATAATCCAGTGAATTATCCAGATCCGACAACCATTGATTATGTTGAAGAACCATATATTAAGGCAACAATAATTTTACCAAAAGAATACTTGGGGTCAATAATGAATTTATGTATAGAAAAAATGGGATATCAGATTGGGCTTCATTATTTAGATGAAAAGAGAGTAGAAATTCAGTATGAGCTTCCTCTTGCAGAGGTTATTTATGACTTTTATGATAAACTTAAATCTTTAAGTAAAGGGTATGCCTCGTTTGATTATGAAATAATAGATATGAAGCCTACTGATATAGTAAAAGTGGATATCCTTGTGGCTGGCAAACCAGTTGATGCTCTTTCTATGTTATGCCATAAAGACAAGGCAAGAGCAAGAGCAAAAAAAATCTGTGAAAAACTAAAAGAATATATACCAAGACATCAATTTAAAATTCCTATTCAGGGGGCAATTGGAAGCACCATTATTGCCAGAGAGGATATAAGCGCCTTTAGAAAAGATGTTACTGCAAAATGTTATGGCGGTGATATAACAAGAAAAAGAAAATTACTTGAAAAACAGAAAGAGGGTAAAAAACGAATGAAGATGGTAGGGAATGTTGAAGTACCACAGGAGGCATTTTTATCTGTTTTAAGAAGTGACGAAGATTAAAAAAATATATTTTATACTTTTTTTAAAAATAATAAAATAATTTTAATATTAATTTAAATATTTAAATTAAAACTCATTATTTTTTTAATTACTATATTTTTTTTAAAAAAAGTAATTTTTTCTTTGACATTTATAATATAATTTGTTATATTTATATTGATTTTATATATGGATTAAATATGTTTGGGATGACAGGATATTCTTTTAAAGAATTATATGTAGAAAAGGTGTATATTTCTACTGAAATTAAGAGTGTTAATCATAGATTTTTAGAAATTAATGTTATTCTGCCATATACTTTAAATTCTATAGAAATCAAGGTAAGAGATTTTATTCAAAAAAGATTAAAAAGAGGGAAAATAGAGGTTATAATAAATTTAAAATCAAAAGAAAATAATAATAATATTGAAATAAATGAATCAGTTACAAAACAATATTGTGATTTATTAAGAAAACTTATAATTGATTATAACTTAAAAGATGATGTTAAACTTTTTCATTTAACAAGATTTGATGATATTTTTATTGTAGATAAAAAAAGAGATTATTCTAATTATTGGGATATAATAGAAAAATCTCTTGAGGAAAATATTAACGAAATTATAGAGATGAAAAAAAATGAGGGTGAAGCAACTAAAAAAGACATCAGGAATATAATTAATTCTATAAAAAATAATTTAAACATAATTGGCAATAATATAGAAGTAATGGAAAAAAATATTTTTGAGAATATTAAAAATAAAATTATTGAATTGATAGGTGATAAGTTTGATGAGACACGAATAATAAATGAAGCTGCTGTAATGGTAACAAAGAGTTCTATAAATGAAGAATTTGAGAGATTAAAGATGTATATTGAACAATTTGAGAAAATTATGGAAGAAGATAATGATGTTGGTAAAAGAATAGATTTTTTATGTCAGGAAATGCATCGTGAGATAAATACCATTGGTAGTAAAATATCTCTACCAAAATTAACTGAAAATGTTATTTTAATTAAAAATGATATAGAAAAAATAAGAGAACAAATAAGAAATATTGAATAAAAATTTTTATTAAATAAATAAATTTTACAAGGAGTTTTTATGGCTGGTATAAAATTAATTAATATTGGGTATGGTAATGTTATCCATGCAAACAGAATCATCAGTATTATTAATCCAGATTCTGCCTCTTCAAAAAGATTGAGAAATGAGGCGAAACAGAATCAAATGTTGATTGATGCTACACAGGGTAGAAAGACAAGAGGAATAATAATAACAGACTCAAACCATGTTATTTTAACAGCAATGCAACCAGAGACTTTGAGTCAAAGATTATCAAATTCAAGTTCTGTTTCAGAAAAAACAGAAGAACCAAATGAATAAAGTTTTATTTTTTTATAAAATAAAAAAGTTTTATTTTTAAATATTAAAGAGGTATGTTTTGTATAAGGGTAAATTAATAGTTATCTCTGGTCCATCTGGCGCCGGTAAGAGTACACTTTTAAAGATGCTTCTTGAAAAATATAAAGATAAATTTAGATTTTCTGTCTCTTTTACTTCAAGAAAACCTCGTACCGGCGAAAAGGATGGGGAGGATTATTTTTTTATATCTCAGGAAGAATTTGAAAAGAACATAAAAGAAAATATCTTTCTTGAATGGGCAGTTGTGCATGGAAATTATTATGGCACATCTAAAAAATATATCGAAGATATAATAAATTCTGGGTTTATATGTATTTTAGATATTGATGTGCAAGGTGCTCTTAACTTAATGAATAAAAAGATAGAGGCTCTCTATATATTTATTTCTCCGCCGAGTATCGAAATTTTAAAAGAAAGATTATTAAAAAGAAATACTGATACTCTTGAAACAATCGAAAGAAGAATAAAAAATGCAGAAAATGAAATGAAATATAAAGACTATTATAATCATATTGTAATAAATGATGAGATTGATAGAGCCTTTAAAGAATTAGAAGATATAATTTTTGGGGAAGATAATAACTAAATTATTTTATTTATTCATTTTTTTTATTTAAATAACCACACTATTAAAAAATGTTAACTTGACAAAATTTTAAAAAAAAGCGATATCCTAAACATATGAAAAAAATTGATTCTTTAAAATTTAATCTCTATTCTGGATTAAGATATATTACTCAAAGTGCAAAAAAAGAAAAGAGAGGCTTTATTTTTTTTTCTCTATTTTTTGGAGTTGCTATTGGACTTGCTGTTTTAATAGTAGTATTGAGTATTATGAATGGTTTTCAGGAAAATCATATATCAAGAAGAATTGAAATTGGCTCATATCATATATCTATTTTTAAAAAAAATGAGAAATTTAAAATAAAAGAGGCTTTAAAATTAAAAGAGATATTGTATAATAATTTCAAAGAGATAGAGGCTGTTGTCCCTTATGCTGACAGAGAGATAATATTTAAAACTACAAAAAAATTTTTTTCTGGCATAAGTGAGGTTGAAATAATAAAATTAAGGGCAATTGATCCAGAAGAGGTTATAAAAGATTCAAGATTTAACAAATTTTTTACAATACAAAATGGGAAATTTGATCTTTCAGATTATTCTATCTTAATAGGAACAGAATTATCTCAAAGAATCTCTGTAATAGTAAATATGGATCTATATTTAACGCCTGATATAAGTTTAAGAAGTGCTAAAAGTGAAGGTATTCCTTTTAAAATAAAAGGTCTATATAATACAAATAGTTATGATTATGATAGATATTGGGGCTTTATCTCAATTTATTCTCTTGCAGCCATTACTGGAAATATAGATATTGATTCTATTGGAATAAAACTAAAAGATAAAAAGTTACAAAAAAGGTTATTGCTTAACTTAAAAAAGATATTAGGTGAAGATTATATAATAGAAGAAGCTGAAGAGATAAATAAAGGCTATTTTGCAGCTTTAAAATTAGAAAAGGCTTTAATTCTATTTCTTTTTATAATGATATTTCTTATGGTATCTATAAATACCTTTGGGGCTTTAAAATTAACTATTATTGAGAAAAAGATAGACATTGCTATATTAAAGGCTCTTGGAACAACGCCACATGACATCGAGATAATATATTTATTGGAGAGTATTATAATTGGATTTTTAGGGAGTTTTTTTGGTATACTTATAGGGACATTTATAGCATACAATATATCAAATATATTTAACTTTATTGAACTTATTATTAATGTAATTTTAAGGTATTTAGAATATCTGTTAGCGTATGCTATACCTGGCATTTCTCTCGGGAAAGTTGTAATTTATGACTCTTCTATATATTATCAGACTTCATTCTTAGTGAAAGTTGATTATTTTGAAATAACACTTATATCATTTTTAGTTATAACAATGACAATAGTTGCTGGTTATATCCCAATAGCAAAAGCCTCCTACTTAAAACCAAATGAGATTATAAGAAGTTAAAAAATAATAGTTATGTTACTTGTTATAATTTATACGACAATTGTTTTACCTTATAAACTAAACGAAAGGATAATTGTCCCTATTAACCATGATGAATATAAATCTTTTCAAAAAACATATAAGAAAATTATAGCTATTTTATTGGGATATCCCCTGTCATGAAAAAAAAATTATTGACTACGAAGATCCATTATTATTAAAATTAATCAAAACCGGTGTGCTATTATATCTTCCAAGACTTACTCTATTTCTACCATTTTGTTTAGAATTATATAGTGCCTTATCGACATTCTCTATTATATCTTCATTAAAATTAACAAATTCTTTTTTAAATTCAATTATACCCACACTAATAGTAACTTTGAATGGCCCATTTTCTCCTGGGAAATCATAACTCTCCACTTTCCTTCGTAACCTTTCAGCAACAACAGCTGCCGCCTTAACATCACATTCTGGTAATATTGCGATAAACTCCTCACCACCATATCTACATGGAAAATCAACATCCCTTACAGACTTAGAAAAAATTTTTGCTATCTCTTTAATTATTATATCGCCCTGCAAATGACCATAAGTATCATTAAACTTTTTAAAATGATCAATATCAAACATTATAAGAGAAAATTTATAATCGTATCTATGTCCTTTTTTTATCTCTTCTTCAAGTCTTTTTTGAAATTGATGATGAGTATAAAGTTTTGTCATTCTATCAACTATTGCCTGTCTATAAAGATTGGCATTTTCTAATGATATAGAAGTTAGACTCATTATATTTATACAAAATTCTATATCCTGGATAGAATAGGGATTATTATCACTCTTTCTACCCTGTAAATAAACTCCAATAACACCCTTATCAGATTTTAAAGGAATAATAAATTCTGGATTATATTTTCTTATCTCTTCAATTATTTCAACATCTGGAAAACTTGAGTAAAATTGAAGCGCAGAAATCTGATTAAATTCTTCTTTTGCAAAAAAATCTATGAGAGGTAAAATAGACTCAAAAGATAGATTAAAAACACTCTTATTTGTTCCTCTATATAGATAAAAAAGAGGCGTATAGTCATCTATATCCTGAGGTAATATAAAACCACAAAAAAATGGGTTAAATTTAGATAATACAATGTAATTTACATTTTTTAAAATATAGTTAATCTCTAATCCGGATGATATCTGTTTTGCAACCTCTATGATCTCTTTTAAATTCTGAATCTCTAAATTTTTAATATCCAGCTTTTGTTTATCAAAAAAATTAATAGAAGAATCACTCATAGATTATCCTATGATAAATTATAACTTAATAAAATATTTTTTTCAAGTCTTTTTTTTTAAAAAAATATTTTTAATATTTCAATAATAAATATTATTTATTTTTAAGAATATTTTAACTTTCTTTATCATAAAACGAAAAATTAACTTAATTATTTAATATAAAAATCTTAATATAAAAATCAAAAACTATAAAACAAGATTTAAATGCCACATTACTACTAAAAATCTGACTAATTCTTATGCAAAGCTGCAAGTACTCCATCTTTATCAAGTTTTACTATCCTTTCTTTTATCTTGGGGAAAATTATATCTCTTGGAAGGTTGTTATCTTCTAAATAGTGTATTTTAATTTCATGAGGGCCTATTGGTTTATACTCAATTGAAAATTTTATGCCAGATCTTTTTATTTGCATTTTATTATCCATTAAAATTACACTTCCCTCATATTCTTTGATATAATGAATATGATTATCAATAAGCTTCAATCTATCAATATCAATTACTCTCATATTTGATGCGATTTCCTCCCTCTTTTTTTAACTGGTGGTTCTTCTTTTTTTATTAATTTATTATAAATAAATTTAATAGCCTCTTTTGAATAAATTCTTTTTTTATTTATAATAGTAAATAATTTTTGGGACATAAAAACATCTCTATGTTTATTTAGAAAATTGTGTAATTGATGTTCCTTTATGTCTGGAAAAAGATCTAAAATATCTTTTGTTAAGAATTCATTTTTATCCTCATTTTGTATAAATAATTCTGCATTTATATGTAATATCTCTCCATCTTTATTTTTCTGTGGGCCTGGTGTGATAGAGGATTTTGAATATCTCTCCATATCTGACAATGATATATAACATCCATTTCCATAAAACCCATTCCCAAGTATGCCATTGGGT
Organism: Spirochaetota bacterium; assembly: GCA_035406685.1. Lineage (GTDB taxonomy): Bacteria > Spirochaetota > GWE2-31-10 > GWE2-31-10 > MWDO01 > DAONLM01. The sequence goes on along the minus strand of DAONLM010000015.1, from coordinate 17,038 downwards.
CTATATTTAAATCCTTTAAATTCAGCCTCTTCAATAAATGTCAATTTTTTAGACATTTTAACTCTCCTAAGTTAAATAATGAAAATATTTTTATAAAATAAATATAATAAATTATTTGCAATAAGTAAACAGGATATATAAATTTTTTAAAAAAATTATTTTTTTAATAATTTTATTAATTTTACACTTCTATCAGTTGCATCTATTATTTCGAATTCTACATTCTTATATACTACTCTCTCATTTTTTCTGCCTATTCTTCCAAGAGCAAGGCTTATTATTCCATTTAAAGTTGAGACATTCTCATCTGTAAAATCTATGCCAGTTTTTTCATAAAATTCTTTCAAATCCATTTTTGCATCAAAAATATAATCATTTCCCTCTTCGGATTCTTTATTTCTAATCTTAACATCTTCATTTATATCCCCGACAATCTTTTTAACAATGTCTTCTATTGTTAGTATTCCACATGCTACACCAAATTCATCCACGACAATTGCCATATATTTTCTATTTCTTTTTAACTCTGAGAGTATCTGGATTACTGGCTTTGACGAAGGGACAATATATAACTTTTCTATATAATTTGAAATATTTTCATTATCATTTGCACCCAATATATTTAATGAATGAATTGTCGCAACTATATTAAATATATCCTCTGAATAGACTGGAAATCTGCTAAAATTAGTAGAATATGTCAATTCTCTTAATTCTTTAACAGTTGCATTTATATTTATCATTTTTACTTCATTCAGATGAACCATAACATCCTCTGCTGTAAGTTCATTTATATCAAATACCTCATTTATTATCTTTTTTGTCTTTTCTTTTATATTGCCAAATCTTCCGGCAACAATAAGTTGAAGTTCTTCTCTCGTTAATTTACCAAATTCACTTGCTTTAGTCTTAAAAAGAAGCCCTACCAGTTTAGAGATATTACTAACTACTAACATTAAAGGAAAGAATGTTAGGTAACCAATCTTAATAAATTTTGCATTTCTTAACGCCATTGTATTAGGATACTTTCTTGCAATAGACATTGGAAATAGTTCACCAAAAATAAGAACTGATGGGACCATTATAAACGAAATTAAAGTATCTATTGAGATTATTTTATCAATAAAAGGTAAAAATTCTATTATTTTATTATAGATGATCTTTTTAAAATAAAAATCAGATAGAGCGGTTGATATTACTGTTGCTAAATTTATTCCTACAAGAGTTGTTCCAAATAATCTTTCTGGATTATCTAAAAGATTAAGAATAATTTTTGCATTTCTATCTCCATTATTTGCAAGATATTTTAATCTTATTCTATTAGAACTTACCATTGCCATTTCTGAATTTGAAAAAAAACTCTGAATAAAAATAAATAAGACTATAATAATAGGTATTATTATAATTAATAATAAATCCACATCTTATTCCTTTCTTTTTTTAAGTTTTGTAATAAGTATCTTCTCTATTTTGTTTGGCTTTACCTCTGAAATTCTAAACTGAAGATTGTTAATGTTAAATATCTCTCCAACCTTTGGAATCTTTTTAATATTTTCAAGTAAAAAACCAGCAACTGTAACAGCTTCCTTACTCTTTATATTAGTATTAAATACGTCGTTGAACTCTTCTATTGTAATTTTTCCCTCAACCTCAATCATAGAATTGTTATACTTATAATAGAGAGGCTTAACATCAGCCTTATCAATAACATCTCCAATGATTGTCTCTATCAGATCTTCAAGAGTGACAAGCCCAGATATCCCCCCAAATTCATCTATTACCAGTGCTAAATGATTATTTGTTGTCTGAAATTCTTTTAATAAACTTTCTACTTTCATTGATTCTGGGACAAAGAATGGCTTTTTTAAGATCTTCTTACTAACATAAAGTAAAGGAAGGTTTCGATCTTCTATTTTAAGAAGTTCTTTTATATGTAAAATTCCTATTATATTTTCTTCATTCTCTGCCCATACTGGAATCCTTGAATACTTTTTTTCTTTTATTAGTTCAATTGCTTTATTTATCTCGATAGTAATCGGTACAGAAAAGATCTCATTTCTTGGGGTCATTATTTTCCATATTTCCATATCTTCAAAGTGGATTAAATTTTTTAATATTGTCCCCTCCTCTTTTGCTATTAAACCTTTATCAAGACTCTCTGTTATTATCTCTTCCATCTCATCTGTTGCAAATTCATAACTCTCCTTAACTTTTCTAAAAAATAAAAATGAATTGAGAGTTACGAGAGAATGAGAGATTGCTTTAAATATTGCGATAAGAGGCCTTAATACAAATGAAAGGCTTAATAGTATGGGTGCAACATTTATTGATATATTTGGTGCAAATTTTATAGCAATAGATTTAGGCGTTACCTCTCCAAATATCAATACCAGCAATGTCATTACACTTATTAATACCCACAACTCAAAATCTGGCCATAATTTTGAAAATATATGAGATGCGACAATTGTTGCTAAGATATTTACTGTTGTATTACATATCAGTATAGTAACAAGCAATCGTTGTGGTTCAACCAGTAAATTTTCTATTATTGCTCCTCTTTTAGGATGTTTTTCTTTAATCTCTTCAAGTTTGGTTTTACTTAAAGAGAAAAGAGACGTCTCTGAACAGGAAAAAAAGAATGATAAACCGAGTAGAATTATGAGTAATAAAAAATAGTATTCAATGCCTATCAATTTTGTTTACACTTAATTAAAAAAAGTATATAATATACGATAATAATAATAATGAAAAATATAATATTGTCAATAGTTTTTATTATTTTTTTAAATTTTTATTATTTATTTTCAATTGATAAGAGTGTAGAAAGACTTTTTTGTATAAAATTTATCTCATTTAATAGGGTATATGAAATCTATTTTTCTAAAAAACCAGTTGGCTATTATAAGTATAAAGAAAATTTAGATGGGGTTGAGATATATTTTACTTATGAGGGTAAAGAGTTCTGGGAACAAAGCAAATTCGATGAGAATTTTACAATATTGGAAAAATTTATTCCGACAAATATGTATACTAATGGAAAAGGAGAGAGTATGAGATTCAAAAAGAAATTCTCTCCGGTTATAGAAAAAAATAGACTAAGAAAAAAATATCCGTATGGTTATGGTAGAAATTAAGATTTTTACTATTTTAAAATAAAAATTTATTCTTTCAGGTAGTAAAATTGGATAAAAAAGATAATAACTTTTTTAAAGCAATAGAATATTTTAAGAAAAGAGATTTTGACAATGCTCTATTCTATTTTAACGAAGAGATAAAAAGAAATCCTTTTAGAGCAATTTTGTATTATTATATAGGTAGAATCTTTTATTATAAGAAGGAGTATGATAAGGCTATTTCTTATTTAAAAGTAGCCTATGATTTTAATAACGATAATCCAGTGTTTAATTTTTATTATGGTAAGGCTTTAATATTCATAGATCCAGAAAAAGCCCTATTTTATCTCGAAAAGTCACTTACTAAAATAAAAGAGAGTAGTTTTTATATTGGGATGGTCTATTATAAAAACAAAAACTATTCAAAGGCTCTTGAATATTTTAAAAAAAGTCCGGATTATCTTCTTGATAAAAAGATAGTAAAAAATATTTTATCTTTATGTTATTTTAATATCGGGAATGAATTTTATTTTATTAGTAATTATAAAGAGGCAAAAAAATTTTTTGAACTTGCTATTAATATAAACAATGAAAACTATTCTTCTCACTTTCAACTTGGCTCAATATACCTTATAGAAGGGGATTTTTATAATGCAAAAAAACATTTTGAATATCTCTACAAAAGATTTAAAAATAGCGAGTCTATTAAAATTTCACTTTCTTACATCTATTTTAATCTTAATGATCTAAAAAATCTTGAAAATATTCTTAAAAAAATCAAGGTAGATAAGTTTTCCCCTCAGGTAGACATTTATGAATTTAAAAAAATTTTAGCATATACACTTTATCAAAGGAAAAAATATAAAGAGGCAATACCATTATTTATTCAATTATACAATAAAAAAAGATTTGATGAGAATATTCTTTTTTATCTTGCTCAATCACGATTTAATAACGGGGAATATAGAAAGACAGAAAATATCTACAAGTTAATATTTGATATTACTAAGAAAAATATCTTAATAAACAACTCCTATCTTTTGTTTTTAATAAGTCAGAAAGAATTTAAAAAGACTGAAGAGAATGCTCTTAATTTTATAAATATTAATTCCTACAATAATAAGACAATTCTCTATTTATATTATAGTGCCATCAATAACAATAATTTCAATTTTGTAAAGATTTATCATGACTATCTTTCAAAAATTTTTAGTAACAATCCTATATTTTTAGAATCAGAGGCTTTATATTATCTAAAGCAAAAAAATTATTCAGAAGCGCTATTTTACTTTTATAAACTTTATGAAATAAATCCACAGGATACATGGGTTCTTAACAATATAATTGATATTCTTCATACAGAAAATCTTAATAATCTTGCACTCGAATATTCTGAAAAGTTATACAACTATCAAAAAAATGATCAAAAAATCGCATTATTTTATGCATATTTCTTAATAAAAGAGAGTAAGTTTGAAAAGGCGATAGAGGTTTTAAATAATTTTAGCCCGTTTTCTTATGAGGCAAATTATCTTTTGAGTGACATATATTTTAGAATGAAAAAGAATAAAAAAGGACTCTTTCATTTAAGAGAAAGTTTTTATAAAAATCCATTATATTTACCGACTCAATTTAAGTCTCTTACCTTTTTCTATAAAAAGAATAATCTTAATATGTCATTAAAATTGTGTAAATTAATGAGATTTACAAACAAAGAGTTTAAAAGTTCACTTATCTATGAAGCCCTTGTATATTTTAAAAAGGCAAGATATGATATAGCAATAGAACTCCTTGAAGAGTATCTAAAATTAAATAAAGAAAAAAATAATTCGTTTTTTAAATTATCTCTTGGTTATCTCTATTATTTTGAAAATAAGGTAGAATATGCAATAAAGATCGCAAAACATCTTATAAAGCAAAACGGTGAGAAACCCGGCTATCTTATACTTTTATCTTTATGCCATAGAAAAAAATATAACCTCTCTGAACATAGAGAAATAGATAATATACTTCTAAAAAAATTCTCAAATTCTCCATCTACTCTTGAATATAGAGCAAAATATCTTCTAAGCACTCCACAAGTCTATAAACGAAAGGATTTAGGAATAAGAATACCTTAATTTACCTTTTTTAAAATAGTAGTATTATTGTCATCAAATTTATCTGGCCTAACATGATTAAAATTAGTTGCAAATCTCACCATAGTTTCAGAAAGAAAATCTATAATACATTTTATTACATCACTCTGTTTCTCAGAGTAAAAAATAATATCAAGAGAGATAGGCTCTTTTGTATAATCAATTGCATAGTATATCTCATTTGGGCTATTATTTAATAAAACCAAATTTTTGTCAAGATACAGTTTAGCATATCCATTTTTATCAAGAATAAGCATAATCTCTCTTTTATCCGGTAAAATTCCTTTCCATTTACCCTCATGTCTTCTGGATGGTGATATCACATTTGATATAGAAATACAGTTTATCAAAAGAAAAATTAATAATACTTTTAAAATAATAATCTTTTTCATTTTTACCTCTCATTACATATTTATCTTAAAAGATGGGTAGATATCAATTGGAAGATCTTTTAGTGAATTAATTATAATTTCTAAATCTGATTCTATTTTACTATACTCTTTTATGAAGATATCGCATTTATCATAATCCCCTTGCTTTTGTAAAGTTAATATAATATTAAGGAGTTTCTCTATGGTCTTTTCAAATTTATGAAGATCAATTGAAAATTTATTGTTATTTAAGGTTATCAAAACATCTTCTTTTTTTAGAAAATTCCATTGAATAATACTACTTATACAATAGACATTCTCTTTCCCAAATCTTATTGATCTAAGCAATCCCATAATGTAGGTTGTGCAGACTTCCATGATAGAGCAATCAGATATAAAACACTCTTTTAAAAAATAAGATAGTAGATATATGCCCATTACATCAGCCTTTGTCTCTTCAATTATAGGATACAGTTCTTTTAAATAATAACTTACCTCTCTTTGTGTTCCGTCACTATCCTTTATAAAAGATATACCTAATTCATGACTTATTTCATGAAATAGTATGAGATTAAAATTTGCCGGAAAACTAAGCCTTAAAATTTCTTTTTCTGTTAAGACTCTTCTTGCTATTGGCATGAGGATATTATTAAATTTCGCTTCAATAATATTATATAAAAGAACCTTTTTACTCCCAAATTCTTTTTTTATCTTTTGAGAATTGGGAAGATTGAAGGCTATTGTCTGAAAAGGTCCTCTTGCATCACCAGAAGAGTATATTAAATCTACAATTTTAATCTGTGATTGAGATCCCCTCTTAAATTTTTTACAATAATCTGGTAAAGGAAGATTACTTTGTAATTTATCAAGCAATTTTTCAATAAATTCAAGTTTTTTATTCTCATCTTTTTTTATTATAGAAATAAATGCTGTAAAACTAGCCTTATACCCGAGAAATCTATCCTCATAAAATTCATGGGCACCAAGTAGAGGCTCAATGTTGCTATCTTCTATTTGTAGCCATCTTATGTCTGCTTCATAAAAATCGTTATTTAAAAAGGCATTTGCTTGAGAAGTTAGATAAGACTTTAAAGAGAAGTTATTAGTATAGTTACTTGCTTCAAATAAAAGTTCACTTATTTTTGATAAATACTCTTTATAATAATCTGAGTATTTTACTGCTTTCAATTTACCATTCTCTCTTACAATAATAGTATAAGGAAAGATAAATTCATCTTTTAATTCTGGATTATTATTGAGAAAATCATTCCACTCTTCAATCGAAAGATCTTCTGGATAAAAATTAGCCTTTTCATTATCATATATATTTTTATTATTGAATTCTTCAATATAAGGCTCATTGTTATTATATGCATCAAAAGGACCATTCATTATAGTAAAATATTCTTTTAAATATGGAATGTCTATTTTTTCTATCTCTTTTTTTATTAAGAGGTTATCTTTATATTTTTGTAGATAAAATATTTCCTGAATAAGGTCAGAAGCTTGCATAAGAAAAGCGACTATTTTTTTCTCTTCTTCTGTAAAAGAGGAAATATCAATACTTATATCTGTAAATATAACTTTTTCTTTTATCTTTTCTGGGTTAAATCCATCTTTTATTTTTATATTCATAATTACCTACTTATTCATCCTGTTATATAATTCTTCGAGTATCCTATCAAATGGCACCTCTTTATATACAAGTAATACAAATATATGATATATAAGATCAGATGTTTCTGCTATTATTTCTACACTATTTCCACCTTTTGAAGCAAGAATTAATTCTGCTGATTCTTCAGCAATCTTTTTTAGTATTTTATCCTCTCCATTTTTAAAAAGATAGGCTGTATATGATTTCTCTGGCAATTCTAATTTTCTTGATTTTATTATCTCTTCCAATTTAAATAAAATGTCTCTGAAACTATTGTCCTTTTTTTCCTCTGATTTTCTATTTTTTAATTTTATAATTATAGTATTATCTTCAATCTCAATATTTTTTAAATCAACAATAAGAGGATAAAAATCTTTTGCTATTACCCTATCATTTTCTGGGAAATATTCCCATATCTCAGCATTTTCAATTGTCTTATTCCAGGCTTTGAGATTTAAAAAGCCTTTGTGAAGTAGATTTTTATTATCATCAAAGACTTTCATATTATAAACATTAATTTTATTAAAGTCTGGTTTGTTCATACACTACTCCCTTTTTCAAAATTATTTATAAACAAATTTTTAAACTTTGTCAAAAAATTAAATCATTAAGGGTGCGATTTTATTTTTAGGCAGATAAAAAGATAGAATTAGCCTAAGGGTAAGTTTTGAGTAATAAAGATAGAATGGTAAAATTTTAGACATTTCATTAATTTTATAAGAATTTTATCTCTTTCAGGCAGAAATTTGAGTTAAATTTTAATAAAAAGTAGTCGTTAGGCTCTATTGAGCATGGGATATCTTGGGCTCTTTCCTCCTTCACCACACAAACCTTTTTTATCTTTAACCCCTCTATCTCATTTTTTAGTTTTTGTATCATTTTCATAAATTTCTCTTCCCCATAAATTTCAATTCCTATAAAATATATCTCAAGTAGCTCCCTTATAAGAGTTGCAATACTAAATGAGTTTAACTGGTCATGTACAAGTTTCAACTCATTATATACCTCCTCTGGTAAAAACACTCTTATTTTTTCAGAGGCATTTATAAATTTATAGTCCTTCTTTCGCCTCTTTTCATAAAGGTGTTTTTTCCTTAAAATCGGAATCATCAATAAAATTATTTCTCTAACAATAACTGAAAGATCCTTATTTTTCTTATCTTTTAAATCTTTAATTTTATCGAATAGAGATTTATTCAAAACAAAGTCAAATTCCTTCATATTTAATCCTCCTTTTAAAAAAATATTTCTATATATTAATCACAAAATTTTTAAGAAAATCCTTTACAACTTTTACAAAAAAAGTTAAAAAAGTTGCCTAAAAATAAAATCACAACTTAGTTAAAAAATAAAAAAAATGATTGACAAATATAAAAAATTTGATAGAATAGGAATTGATTTTGTCGGTTTGTGTAATGGTAGCACGCTGGACTCTGGTTCCAGTTGTGGAGGTTCGAATCCTTCACCGACAGATTTTTATCTTTTATTCTTATTGAGATATAAGTAAGAGAAAAGGGAAATACCACAAATTATTATTATTGCGATAGAACTTAAAATTATAATAAACTCAATATACTGGCATAAAGTATGACAAATAAAATATATCCTTATAAACTTTCTATTTTAAAAAATCCAAGATATATTTTTTTTCTTTTTTTGCTTGCTTTAATATTTTGTGTTAATCTTTTTTTCTTTTATTTCTATAAAAATTATCTATTCTTAATAATCTCTGTTTTAGCCCTCGCAATATTTTCGTATGTGGTGTTTAAGAGTGAGAGTATCTTCTCTCAATCAATTAATATTTATGATGATCATCTGGAATATAAACGATCAAAATTTGAAACAGAAAAAATATATTACAGAGATATTAAACTTGCCGGTTATTATAAGAAAGATCTCTCAAATTTTAATAAATATAGTTTTGGTGATGGGCTCTTTTTATATGATGATAGAAACGATAAATATATTCTAATTGGAATTGGTTTTGATAGATATAAAGAGATTTATAAAAAATTAGAAGAAAAGTCATCTCAATATAAATTTAAGTGGCATAATATTAAGAGAGAAAGAAAAACATATTTGTTGGAAGAATTAAAAAAGTTAGTCTAATATAACATTGTTTTAATAAATATATTTTTAAAATTAGGAGAAAACAAAAAAATGAGTTACACTAAATTTTTTAAAGGACCTATAAAATTATTTCCTTTACCCGGCACAGAGGAGTATGTTGGGAAAATCGCTAAATGGCTTGCAAAATCATATTTCAATGAGATAAAGAGTAAAAATCTTGACATAGTAGAATTCTTTCTTATGGATGAGGAAGAGGAAAAGTTATTAAATAATTATAATGGTGATATTGAAGAATTCATTGCAAAATTTATAGTTGGAGGATTTGACTATTTTGCTCATAAGAATGGTGCAATTGAAGTATCTATAAAAAATAGTGCAAGAAGAAAGGATGCTTATGTATTTCATACATTCAGTGAGGTAGATATAGTTGATTACAATGGTGTAAACAGGCATTTATCTCTATCAGATCAGGAATTATTGCTCTATAACACTCTTGATGCCTTTTTAGAGGCAAAGGTAGAAAGGGTTACTATATTTGAAATGAATTTAGGACAGGCAAGAAGTGATAGACCAAAAGGAAGAGGTAGTTGTAATTTAAGAACATTCTTTAGAAATATTACTGCAAATGGGGCTAATCATCTAATTCTTTATCAGATACATTCAAATAGATCATTAATTGGGATTGATAACACGAGGACAACTTATGATAATTTGAGTGGAGAAAATCTTTTAAAAAAATATATATTAAGAAATCATGTTAAAACAGTTGACTATTTTAAAAATGTAGTGCAAAAAGAGTGGATAATAAGCTCAGTTGATGCAGGTGGTAAGCAGTTTGCTGCAAAATTTGCAAAGGCATTTAATGTCCCTTTACTGGTTGTAGACAAAAGAAGAAATTCTCTTACTAATCTCATCGAGGAGATAACTGTCTTAAAGCCAGATTCCTTATCAATAGAAGGAAAAACTGTATTTATAGTTGATGATATGATTGATTCTGGTGGTAGTATAATGGATGTTTGTAAAAAATATAAAGAATTGGGGGCAAAAGAGATAATTGTTGCTGTTGTTTATGGACTTTTTTCTCCACCAGCAGAAGAGAGACTTACTGAACTTTATAAAAGTGGTGCTTTAAATAAGGTTATAGTTACTGATCTTGCTTTATTAGATAAAGATTTTTATAAGAGAAATAGCTATATAGAAATTGCTGATACATCTTATACAACAGCAAGGATAATTCAGAAGACGAATCAAGGTAGATCATTAGAAAAATACTTTTTACCACTTAATGCAGAGGAGTATTTAAGAACAAAGGTTGAAAATACTCCTAATTAATATATTTTGGTTTTTTATATGTCCAGATTAAAAATTATTTTTTATTTTCTTTTTATTTTCTTTCTCTCCTGTAAGGATAGAGGGGAAGACAGTAATATCTCTGTTCTCAAGAATGAGCCAGATATAAAAATTCAGAATATAAAAAATAATTATGGAATAGGGGTGGTAAATGTCGATAGATTAAGATTCAGAGCATTAAATGATTTACATTCAAAGACATTAAGATATCTTGATAAAGGGACAATTGTCACAATACTCTCAAAAGATAATGAAAGAGTAAGAATAGAGGATATAGAAGATTACTGGTATTATATAGAATTTGAAGGTATAAAGGGATGGGTATTTGGATATTATTTAGATATTTATACAGATATCGAGGATGCAAAGGCTGGTGCAAGAAGATATTTAAAAGATAATCCTCTTACAAAAATGACTCAATTTGAAAACGAAGAGATAAATAATAATCTTTTTTTCTTGAGTAACTTTAGACTCTGCCAGCTTGTTGATAATAAAATAGGAAAGGCTAAGATTTTAAAGACTCAACAAGGAAGTGCGGTAACAAATTATTACTTTGGCAAAAAATCAGATATTATATACTATACTGCTAAAAATGTAAAAAGTAAAAGTAATTTCGTAAATTTATATTCTTATAACATGGAAACTGAAAATAATGAATTGATATTAAAAAATATCTATCTTTTTTATTTAAATAAAGATAATTTTTGCATTATTGTATCCCCTTATAAAGAGAACGACAAAGAATTTTTTAGAATATTTTTATATGATTTAGAAAACAAGAGTGAAATTAAAGAGATTACAAAGATTGAAAAAAAAGAGGATATTGAAATATCAGAAAAGGATATTTTGTCACTCACATTGATTAGAGAGGCTGGAAGTAAAATTAATTTAGAATTTGATGAGAAAAAAAATGTTATATATTTTAAGCCTTTGGAAGAGAATCAGACATATTTAATATCTCTTGCAAATGGGGAATATTTTCAATTAGACATTGAGAAAAATTTGAACATTGATATTGATTCATCCAGATTTCTTACTATTAAAGCATCAGAAGATAAAGAAGGTAAAAGTCTATATTCTATAATTTTAAAAGATAAAATAACAAGGATTGAAAAAGAGATAATTATTTCACCTTTGTATCCTATAAATTTCAGTATTTCTCCTCGAAGGACATATATTGCTGTAACAATGATCTCTACGGATCAAATTATTGATGGATATTTTTATTCTTCATTATATCTAATTTCTCTATTTAATCTCTCTATTATACCAATAGCAACTGATGGCACTTCCTATTTACCAAAATGGAATTTTAATTAGTGGAACTCTTGTATATTTTTAGAGAAAGTTTATTTATATTTTTTTGTAATAAATATTGATATTTCTTGTATTTTTTTTAATTTTTGTTATAATTAATCTAAATTAGAAATAGCAAACAGGATCTTGGAAGATGTTAACTTTAATTATTAATACTATTTTAATTATATTTGGAATTGCTATTTTAATTGCTATCTTAATTGTCTTGATAAAAAAAATTTTTGAGTCTCAAAAAATATATAGGCTTCAGAGTGCTATAAAATCAGAAAATTATAAAACAGCAATAAAGTTAGCAAAAGAGATTTTAGCAAAAGAACCAAATAATATAGAGGCTCATTTTTTTCTTGGAGAGGCATACTATTTTGAAAATAAATTTGAACTTGCTTTAATAGAATATAAGTCTGCATCAAGAACAGGGATTACTAGTAAACTAATCAAAGAAAATATGTTAAGAGAAAGATTGGGTGAACTGTTTGAGAGATTTGAGAATATAGAAGAGGCATTAAAAGAGTATCTATTGTTATTAAATAAAAATCCAACGAATTATTTCTATAGTTTTAAAATAGCCACTCTATTTGAAAAAAAGAATATGAGAGAGCAAGCAATTAAATATTATACTAATTGTTTAAAATTTAATGACAGTTATGTACCGGCTCTTATTAATCTTGGGGTTCTTTTATATGAATCAAAAAAATATGTAGAAGCTGGGAAATTACTTGAAAAGGCTTTAAAACTTGAGCCAAATAACAATTCTATATATTTTTATTTAGGGATGTTAAGAAAACTCGAGGGTAATTATAAAAATGCTTTGCAATTTTTTGATAAGGCAATAAGAGATAAGGACTTTAAAGTTAAAAGCCTTACAGAAAAGGGAATGATTTTAATGCAGATTAATAAATATGATGAGGCATTGATAGAACTTGAGAGAGCAGTTAAGAATATAGATGAAAAAATGGAAAAAGAAAATCTTAATTTTGTCTTAAATTTAAGATATATTTTAGCAGCATGTTACGAACAGAATAGAAATATTACAGAAGCAATAAGAGAATGGGAATGGATCTATACAAAGAAGCCAGATTTTAAGAATGTGGCTGAAAAACTTTCTAATTATCAGGATCTAAGAATGAATGATAAAATGAAAGATTTTATGACAGCCACTCAGGAGGATTTTATAGAAATTTGTAAGACTCTTGTGAATGGAATGGGGCTTAATATTACTGATTTTAAAGTTTTAACAAATGATTGTGTCGAATTTTATACTCTTGAAGGTGATAATAAGTGGAGAAATGTAAGGAAAAGACCAAAATTGATAAGAATTTATAGAAAGAGTGAGCCTATTACGGATCTTATAGTTAGAAATGTCCATGAGGTAATGAAATCTAAGGATATAATTAAGGGTGTTGTAATAACATCATCTTTTTTTAATAAATATGCTATACTTTTTGCTCAAGAAAGACCAATAGAATTGATAGATAAAAATGGATTACAAAATTTACTTAATACTTATTGTTCCAACATTAAATAGATTAAGTAGATATAAGCAATTTTTTAGAATAAAGTTGTAAAAAGGGGGAAAAGAATTGGGAGTTATTAAATCTTTATTAGGGAATAAGGTATTAATAAGTGCTCTTTTCAGCTGGTTTATGGCTCAATTTATAAAAATTGTTATTGAGATAATTAAAAGAAATAAATTAAAAACTAAGGATTTTATTTTAAGAGCAATTTTTGGAACGGGTGGGATACCATCGAGCCATTCGGCTTCGATTACTGCTGTAGCTGTCTCAATTGGTTTTGAGTCTGGTTTTGGTTCACCTCTTTTTGCACTTGCTATTGTATTAGTAATAATAGTAATTAGAGATGCAACCGGAGTAAGATTATCTGCTGGTACCCAGGCTAATAAGATCAATCAAATATTAGAAAAAATTAAAGATGGAGATGAGATTGGTAAAGTAAAAGAGGTAAGGGGACATACACCTCTTGAGTGTTTTGTAGGTTTACTTGTGGGACTACTTGTTTCACTAGGTATATATTTAATTAAATAGGCTCAAATATATTCTATTTTATATCTTAAATATATAATATTAAAAATAAGTTTTGTTATTTTATTAAGTAGTGTTTCTTTTTTCTCGAGATTATTAGAAATTGTAATTATTTCTTTAAATAGATTAAAAATATTGTTTTCTACCCATTCCGTATAGTTTGTAAGATCTTTAGGACTTATATTATAAATATTACCTATAACCTTAAACACTTTTGTTTTAGTTGCTTGAATAGTTATTGAAAAAAAATCTTCGATTTCATTTGTAAATAATAATGGAGTATTTGAATATAGAAGAGCCATTGCAATTAAGAGTGTTAAAAAATGATCTATTGCCTTTATTAACTCAATTCTTTCATTACCAATAATCTTCTCATCATTGGCAAGGCATTTTATAATTGTCTTTTTTATATTTACCATTTTAGAAATCGCCTCTTTATAAATTTCATTGATATCTTCTACTTTTTGAATTTCAAGATTTATCCCTTTAAAATCTATTGTCCCATTTATACTAAATGAATTACTGGAATCAAAAGTAAAATTTGTAACCATACAATTGTCCTTAAAATTTTAAAATTATATTAAAAATTATATCTCAATTTTTTTATTTTGTCAAAAATTTTAAAAAATAGTCAAAAGTTAAAAATAATTTTACTCACCGAGTATTTCATTAAAAAAATATGGATCTTTTATTTCAAATGCCAAATTTTTATTAGAAAATTTATCAAAAAAGGCAAGATAATATGCATTTAGACAGAGTGGGATATCTGAATATTCTCTACTCTTTCTTCCATAAATCTTATCCCCTAAAATAGGATATCCAATATAAGATAGATGAACTCTTATCTGATGTGTTCTTCCGGTTTTAAGCTCTATATCAAGATATGAATAGTTTTTTATATTTTTTATTAGATGCACAATTGTAATACTCTCTTTACCACGTCCATCATTTAAGACAGCCATCTTTTTTCTATTTTCTCTATCCCTGCCTATTCTATTTTTTATAATCAAATTAGTTTTTGTAAAGTTACCTTTAACAATCGCATGATATTTTTTTACTATCTCTCTTTTTTGAAAAAGAGTTGTTAAATATTCATGAGAAATATTATTTTTTGCAATTAATAATAAACCAGAGGTTTCTTTATCCAATCTATGAACTATGCCGGGTCTATATCTATCTTTATCAGAAAGAGTTTTATTTAAATATAAAAGAGCATTTACAATTGTCCCTTTCCAGTTACCTTTTGCAGGATGTGTGACCATGCCACTCTTTTTATTTATTACTATGTAATTTTCATCTTCATAAATAATGTCAAGGGGGATATATTCCTTCTCAATATCTTCTGGCTCTTCATTATATTCTATCTCTAATTCTATAAAATCATTTATCTTACAAATATGAGAAAGTTTTTCAGTTTTATTATTCACTTTTAAATTTTTTAGATATTTTTTCAAAAATGAACGAGAAAATTCTTTATTATATTCTGTTATTACCTTATCAAGTCTTTTATTTATAAAATTCTCTTCTTCTATTTTAAAACTAATTCTTTTTATCATATTTAAAATAGAAAATTTTTAAGTAAGACCTTATTTATCTCTTCTTCTATTGCAGAAAGATAATCTTTATCCTTATGTTCAAGATGAGCATAACTTATTTTTGATGAAGAATTTATAAATATACTATAAAATGGATAATTATATTTTTTAAATATATTTAAAACTTCCAGAAAATCAGCCCCCTGTGTTCCCACACCAGGTAGTAAGATTGGTATTTTATCTTCATTATGAGTAATAAATATTTTTATAGTCTCTTCTAATTCAGAAAGATAAGTGGCACCTATTACAGCACCAATTCCATTTGTATAATTCTTATTCCATTCAATTATCTTTTTAGCAACTTTAAGATATATAAAATCATTATCTTCTGTTTTAATCAATTGAAAATCAGCCCCACCCTTATTTGATGTTCTTGTTAATATGAAAAACCCTTTTTCTTTATATTTAAAAAATGGCTCTAAGGAATCCGTTCCTAAATATGGTGATAGAGTTATTGCATCAGCATTCAACTCTTCAAAACATGCTTTTGCATAACAATTAGCAGTTGCCCCAATATCACCTCTTTTAGCATCAAGTATTATTGGGATATCCTTTTCTTTTGCATAAGAAATTATTTTTTTTAAAGCCTTATAACCAGACAATCCATACTGCTCATAAAATGCTATATTTGGTTTTATCACATATATATATTGAGAAAAATTTGATACTATTTCTACAAAATATAAATATAGATCACTCTCAATATCCCCTGTTTTAAATTTATCTGGAAATTTTTCAATTATTGGATCAAAACCAAAAGAGAGAATAGAATTTATCTTATTAAATCTTTGTTTACATCTTTCAATAAAAGTCATAGATTATCCCTTTTTGTTTTATATATATATAATTTTTTATATTTTGTCAAAAAATATATATGCTTTTCAAATTCAAAGGGGACAATTTTATTTTTAGACAATTTTAAAAAATAGATTTCTCCTAAGGGTAAGTTTTGAGTAAGAAAGATAGAATGGTAAAATTTTAGATAGAGCACTAATTTTATAAGAATTTTATCTCTTTCAGGCAAAATTTGACGTTGAATTTGAGTAAAAAGTAGTCGTTATGTTCATTTGGGACTGGGATATCTGGGGCACCAATCTTCACTACCACAGCCTTATTTGCTCTTAAACTTTCTATTTCCTTTTGCCACTCTTCCATCCTTTTTGCAAACTCTTCTTCCCCCTCTACTTCAATCCCAGCAAAATATAATTCCAGAAGTTCCCTTATAAGAATGGCAATACTGAATGAATTAATATGGTCATGAACCAATTTTAACTCATTATACACCTCTTCTGGAATATAGATTCTAATCCTGTGGGTGGCATTTATAAATCTATAATCTTTATCCCTCCTTTTTTCAAAAAGATGCTTTCTCTTTAATACTGGAA
>DAONLM010000014.1:0-29461 GCA_035406685.1 Spirochaetota bacterium | reverse complement strand
TAACATTAAAGTTATTTTTGAGACTAACAAAGATAAAAAAGTGGAATAAAAGCAGAGAATTATCCCACTTTTCCGGTAACACCACGCCCTTCTACAAGGCAATCTACAACGATTTCTATCAGGTAGTTGGGTTTGAGACATACTATTAAGTAAAAATTTATTTTAAATTCTACCAAAAAATAAATAAGACTATTACAACTTTTTCTCAAATAAAATTGACCATAGGATAATTCTATCTTTATTATCTGTCTAAAAATAAAATCGCACCCCAATCTATCAAAAAATACAAAAAAAACTTGACATTTAATTAAAAATTGAGTATAAGAATTCCACAATTTTTGCTGGAGTAGCTCAATGGCAGAGCAGCTGACTTGTAATCAGCAGGTTGCGGGTTCAACTCCCATCTCCAGCTATTGGGAAGATGGCCGAGTGGTTAAAGGCGACAGACTGTAAATCTGTTGACTTGCGTCTACGGGGGTTCGAATCCCTCTCTTCCCAATTTTATTTTTAAAATAATATAGTTTAAAAATCAAAATTTTTAGGCTATCTTATAAAAATTGGATTAAACCTTCTTTATTAATTAAAATCAAATTTTTTGATAAGTTAGTTATGGAAATAATTGATAATACTTATCCCATTTCTCTTAAAAGTGACAAAAATTTTGAAAGACTTAAAAGTCTTGAATTTAAATGTCAGAGATGTTCTAATTGTTGCAGACACCAGCCTGGCGTTGTCTTTTTATCAGAAGAGGATGTTAAAAATATCGCATCTTTTTTAAATATTGATATTTCTACTTTACTATCAAAATATTGTAGAGCCATTTACAGAAATGGTGAACAGATAGTAGCACTTCAAGAAAGAAAAAATTTTGATTGCATCTTCTGGAATGACGGATGTATCATCTATCCAGCAAGACCCTTACAATGCAAAACATATCCCTTCTGGCCATCTTTAGTAGAATCAGAAGAAAACTGGAAAGAAGAAAAAAAGAGATGCCCTGGCATTGACACCCAGGGTGATTTAAAATTAGAAGAAAAAATTGATTTTTATCTCAAAGAAAAAAATGTTAAATATATGAAAATAATCTAAAACATTTCTTTTGACAAAATATTTTTTTTTTGTAATACTATTGCTACTTAATTCAATCTTTAAAGAGGTCAAAAATGTTACCAATTGCAATTGATTTCTTAAAATTATACAATTATGAAGGGATATATTTTTTCATAGCAATATTTTCAGCAATAATATTTTTTACTTTTTTGTGTAAAGAGGCTAATATAGATATTGATGCAATGTATGAGGCAATTTTTGTATGCCTTATTGTTGCCTTAATAACTGGAAGGCTATTTTCTTTCTTATTATGGAATCCAAAGGAGTTATTAGAACATCCATTGGTATTTTTTCAACCATGGCGAGGTGGGATCACAGTTGCAGGCGGAGTGTTAGGTGGACTTGTTGCTGGTTTTATATATGCAAAAGTTAAAAAATACGATTTTTTTTATCATATAAGATACTTTATACCACCAATTTTGTTAGGACAGGTAATAGGTAGATTTGGCTGTTTTTTAAATGGTGATGCTGCTGGGAAACCAACTAATCTTCCATGGGGAGTCATTTTTCACCCGGATAGTGTTGCTTATAGCAATGCCACAACTGGATTCTCCTCTACTCTACCCCCTGTTGGTACCCCTCTACATCCAACTCAAATTTATGAGATGATAGGAAATTTTATAGCACTGATAATAATTCTTGCCACTGGAAATAATGAATGGATTACAAAAAGAAGGATTATATGGTATATTTTATGGTATAGTCTATTAAGATTCTTGCTTGAATTTCTTAGAATAGACAATGAAAAATACTGGATCTTTACCTCTGGACAAATTATCTCTTTAATTGGTTTTGCAATAGGTATTCCATTATTAATATGGTCAATCTTTAATGATGATAAACTAAATCCAGATGAAAAATTCATAGCAAGACCTAAAGATAAAAAATAAAAGGAGATTATATGGGCGATCTACAACAATCTTTTTTAAAAGTCCTATTTGTTGATGCGACAAATGGTTTCTACAAGGTAAAAAGATATAAAATTGGAGACTATTTTGGCCCTGTAGATCTTGGTATTCATATATCAGATAATTATGATGCTTTAAACATAGGGACAGGCTTATTTGCTGGATCCATTTTTCCTGGTTCAAATAGACTGATATTTTCTGGCTTTTCAAAATGCTGGCGCGGTTTTTATGTGTCATCAATGGGTGGTGCTGGCCTTGTATTTGATAATTTAGGTATAAATATGGTAAGTATTGTTGGTAAGGCACCGGTTCCTTCTGTTTTGTATCTAAACAGAATTCATGGAGAAGAGATAGAGGTAGAGGTTCATCCAGTAGAGATAAAGACAATCTGGGACTCTGGCAGAAAAGGAGTATATTCTTTAACAGACTATATTTTTGAAAAATTTGGCAATAGATATGAAAATGATCCAAGGATCTTAGCAACAGGACCGGCCTCTCTTTCCACTGATTTTGGTGGGATATTATCTCTTCCGATTATAAATAAAAAGATCACAAACATAGACACATGGGCTGGTAGAGGTGGACTTGGTTCAAAAATGGTTCAGGATCACAACATTTATGGCATAATATATGGTGGAACTTTTATTGATGAAGACTTTAGAGATAGAAAAGTAGCAGATGAATGGTTTGAAAATAAATATAAACAAAAATTAGCAGCAAAAGATTTTGAAGCAACTACAAAATACAGATTTGATCCAAAATTTGGAACTGGTGGGACATTTGGAGTTAACTATACGACAATGAAAGGCAAAATTATTGCCTTTAATTATAAAACTATCTATAATACTGAAGAAGAAAGACTCTCTTTACACCAACAATTTATTGTTAATCACTATTTGAAACAATTTAATGAAGAAACAATAGAAAAGAAATTGCAGGCTAACTGTGGGGAGCCATGCTCTGCTGTATGTAAAAAGTATAGAGATGAATACAAAAAAGATTATGAGCCATATCAAACAATGGGACCTCTTTGTGGAATATTTGATCAAAGAGCAGCCGAAAAACTCAATCATTATGCAGATAGCATGGGATTTGATGCAATAAGTATTGGCGGTGTTCTTTCATGGTTTATGGAACTTCTTGATGAGAATCTACTATCAAAAGAAGATCTTGGTGTAACAAGACTTCCTAAATTCAATCCAGAGAATTTCGATGTAGTAAAAGATTCTATGAATAATGCAGAGTTAGGAATAGAACTAATCGATTCTATTTTAAATAAAAGAGGGATTATTAATTTTAGCGAAGGTGTAAGAAAATGGGCAAGAAGGGTTCACAGGGAGAAAGGAATAAAAATCATTGATAAATTTGTTTATAATGCCTTTGGAAGAAAAGGATGGATAGTTCCAAATCAATACTGGACACCTGGTGCATTAGCACCAATGGCAATAATGGGAAAATATTATATGTATTATGGTTTTGATTTTGTTGAGCCAAGAAAACTTGGTAAAATATGTGCTGATAGAATGAAGCAGGAATTAATTCTTGATAATGCAGGTATATGTAGATTTCATAGAGCATGGGCAGAAGAGATGGTACCAGAGATTTTTGAGGCTATGTATGGGATGAAAGATAAATTCTTAAAAAATATATCCTGGACAGCAAGCAGAATCAATAGTAGAAATGCAAGTGTATTCTGGGAGTCAGAAAGAAACTTTGACTTTGTGTATAGATTCTTAAAGAGAATTAAAGAGGCAGAAAAGGTTGAAAATGAGGCTTTAGATTACTGGATAAAAGAATTTGAAAAAGATAAATATGAGGCTGGTCTTAATTTCTGGTTTGAGATGTTAAAAGGTATTGATGAAAGTTTGAGAGATTTCCAATAAAATTAATCCTCAAATTGTGGTATCTCTTTTTCACTGGCAAAACCAGACTCAATTATTCTATTACCAATGTATTTGAGCATTATTCTACTTATATCTTTTTGTGTGGAATACTCTTCTTTACCAAAATATATAAATGTTGAGGAGTGCATAGTATTTTCAACCACAACATATCTTTTTTCCTTAGGCACCAACATACTATTTGCCTCCTTAAACTCTCTCTCCATTGAATGAATTTCATCTTTTAATCTCTCCAAAGCCTCTAATAAATTCTTGTGTTTTTCTACAATTGTTAAATTATTCCTATCTTCCTCTAACATTTTTGAATAAGATAAGTATCTATCCTCTATTACTTTTAATAACTCTCTCTTTTCTTTTATCTTTTTATCAAAATCAGATATAAGATTAATTATTTTAGGTTCAACCCCTATTCTTAAAATGGTCTTTATACCAAATGGATTTCCTATCTTTTTACATCTAACACTACCTCCAACAATTGATGTTCCACCAAGTATCTCCCCTCTCTTACCATTAAGTATTAAATTTTTCTCTACATTTATATAGCAATTCATTATTGCCTCTTCTACAAATAGAGACTTACAGGATCTTATAATAACACCTTCCAGATATCTTGCATAAATATTGCCATCTGTCTCAAGAATTCCCTCATTTCCACCATTCATCCCACCTTTAAGTATGATATCCCCTCTTGCTACTATAGTTACTTTACCAATGGGGCCTCCAACCTGTATTATCCCATCTGATTTAACAGAAAAGCCATCAAGAATTCCGCCTTTAATAAAAACATCTCCATGAAAATCAATATTTCCAGTAGAATAGTCCATATTCTCCAGTTCTAACAAAGGCTCAATTACGATTTTTCCATTTTTAATTTTAACATTTCCATCAATTGTCGCAATTATCTTTTTATTATCATCTGAAAGAGTGGTATTTTCACCAGCAAAGAGTCTATTGTTTTCTATTTGTGGAATCTCAAGCCTTTGGCCAAATATATTAAATCCCACTTCTCCAGGTATTGGATCCAGAAGTTCTGCAAGGATATCACCCTTTTTCTTATTCTGAACAAAATTTAACTCTTTATAATTTATCCTATCATACTGATCAACTAAAAAAGGTTTTCCGGGCTCTGTATCAAAAAAATATTTTATATTAGAAGGTTTTCCCGGCTTTGGCTCTTTACCCCTTGCTATCTCTATCTCTTTTTTAAAGATATTATTATTCACTATATCTTCAATCAACGTATAATTAATTCCATATATGATGCCTTTATTATTTAGAATTTTAATAATCTCATCCACTGTTAAATTTCCACCCCCTTTTTTAGGTGGAAACATTATTATAGAAGCAGACATTTTATCATCTGAAACAATGACCTCAATAGTTGCTCTATATTCTCTTCCTTCTGGCCATAAAACAAGTTTTTCTGGACTTCCCTTTGCTCTTTTAATAATAGCCATAATAAGATTAGGATCAACAGAAGGGATATTTAATAGTCTTATTCTATTTATAACATCTTCGACATAAACTGGTCTACCCTTATCTTTTGGTGGAAATACAGATAGGGTAGCATAACCATCAATGTATTCTATTTTAAAATAGCCATCTAAATTTGTTATTTTTTCTTCAAAAGAAAGATCTTTTTTATAATTCTCTGTCTCTTCCTTTTTTGAATTGTCCCATATTTTAACTTTAATCTCGTTTTTATTGGAAGAAACGATGGAATATCCACAATTATTAACATCAATTTTAAAATAGGTTGCTCCTTTAACAAGAGCAGATTCTAAAGTATTGGCTGTCACTATAATACTATTCTCTTTCATTTCGACTCTCAGTTACTCCAAAAAATTGTAATTTTTCTTTACAAATTATACCATTTTTTTTATTTTTATGCTATAATTAATTTAAAAGAAGTATATTTTAAGGAGGAATTGAAATGAAACAAAAATTATTTATTTTATTTTTTTGCATAATAGCAATATTCTCTTTAGTTGCCGGTGATAAAATAAATATTATTACAAAGGCAGAAGCATGGTTTAATACAAAAGAATTAACAAATGAGGAATTGAATAATAAAATTGTAGTGGTAGAATATTTTAAGACATGGGGAATATCAGTTGAAAACACTGCTTCTTATCTAAATCTAATATATGATACTTTTAAGAATGAAAATTTTATTATACTAGGATATTCGAGTGAGCAGCCAGATAAAGTTGAAGAATATGTAAAAAATAATAATATTAAATATCCAGTATTTTGTGGGGCAAGCCCTTTAAATGATTATAAAGTTGATATACCAGCAATATTTTTAATTAAGAATGGAGAGATTCATTCTTATGATCCAATGAAAAAATATGAGTTTAATTATATCTGGGCAATGCTTGATAACGAGCTTATAAAAAGACTTCAGGAGAGCAATACTTTTAATACAGAAAAATTCTATCCAGAGAGAAGAAATCTATATTTTGAAATGTTTAAAAAATTCTTTAAAATAGGGGTAAAAGTAATTGATTTAAAAACTGTAAATGATGTTCCTGGTGATTTTGAAATAAGTTATTTTGAAAAAGATTTTTTACCTAAAATAAACGATGCAAATCAAAAAAATATTTTAATGAATGCGTATAAAAAAGAAGAGAGTTTTAGAAAATATGTATTAAAACCAGATATAACAACTGAAGAAAAAAATAAGGTATATGAAACTTTAAAGTCTCTTTCTTATAAGCCAATAAAAATTAATGAGACATTTTATGCAATAACTCTGGCTGGCATGAGAAGGATTGTGGATCCTATAAACAAGAATCCTCTCGGTAGTCCAAGTGTAAAAGAAAAAAAATTTTACAACATGCTTAAAAAAGGCAATGAAAACATATATGATATAATGGATATAAATGTTGATAATCTATAATTTTTATATTCAAAAAAATAGATTTTTTCAATATTGATAGAAAAAACAAAGCAAGGATGCTTCGCATACTCTTAAATAGTGGGAGTATGTGGGGTATACTTGCTTGAAAATATTAATATTTTAAAAAACTTTACAATAAAATTTATATCTATAAAAAATTATTGTTATATTTATTAAAATATCTTTAAGCAGTATGAGATATGTCCTATTTATTTTATAAAAAAATAATAGTTATTTTATAAAGATATACCACTCACTAACTACGACATATGTCGCATATATTTCCCTATAAATAATAGTTGTTATATTATAAAAATTTTCTCACTACCATATTATAACTTAAATACATTTTTTATTTTTTTTAAAAAAAAATAATTCTTTTGACAAAACAGCTAATTTCTGATATAAGAATTTCAATAATTTAATATTTAAGATTTTAAATATGACAGAATATAATTTCTTTTTAGAATTTTCCAGCAGTTTTTTATCTGGGGAATACAATCAATTTATTCTATCAGGAAACATCTATGACATTTTCAAATATGAAAACGAATATTATAATCTTATTGATTTTTTAGTAAAGAAATTAAGTAATACTCGTCTTATAATTAAATTCAATATTGCAGAAGGTGTTAATTTTGTCACTAAAAAAGATAGAGACGACTTTATAGAAATATTATCCCAGAATTTAACATTCTTTGATAAACTGGACGATAAAAGAAACTGGGTAATAAAGAGTATCGCCAGTTCAAGGATATCCCCCCTTGAAGGATTAAGACTCCTTAAAGAAGCAGTAGATATAAGTTTTAAAGATGATAAAATTTTTTCAAAACCTTTTGCTATTCTCATTGAACATGCAGAAACAGTTATTCCTGAGGCTGAAATATCAAGAATGTTTGATTCTGATAGGCAGAAACTTGTCTTTTTAAGAGACTGGCTTACAGAAGATAACTTTATAAAATCAAATCATTTAATGGTTTTTATCTCTCAGACTGTCTCGGAAATTCAGAGATCAATAGTAAATTTGCCAGCAATTAAAAATATAGTAATAGATTATCCAGATTTTGAACAAAGAAAAGAGTTTATTCAAGAACAAATAGAAAAGATAAAAATAGAAAATAAAATTACCATTGATAGAGCAACTGATCTTACGGCTGGATTAAATTTAAATGGCATAAAACACATTCTTATGAATATAAAATATAAAAACCAACCATTGACCGAAGAAAGTATATTATCAAAAACAGAAGAGGCTATCATTGGAACAATTGGTGATTATATAAGAGTGATAAATCCAGATCATGGGTTTGAAGCAATATATGGGGCAAGAAAAATAAAAGAAGAGTTATTAAGACAGGTTAAAATTATTAAATTAAATGATCCTAAGATTATACCAAGGGGATATCTTATCTGTGGTAGAAATGGGGTTGGTAAGACATATATAATGGAAGCATTTGCAAAAGAACTCGGCTGGCTCTGCATAGAATTAAAAAATTTAAGACAAAAATATCTAGGGGAAACGGACATTATATTTGAAAGAGTAAAGAATGTTCTTGAGTCTTTTAAAAATGTAATGGTATTTATTGATGAAGCAGATACAATGTTTGGTGGAAGGGGAGAAAATGTCCATGAAACAGAAAAGAGACTCACAGGTAATTTTATAAAAATGATGGGAGATCCCAAAAATAGAGGAAGAATAATCTGGGTTTTTATTACTTCAAGACCAGATCTGTTACTCCCGGATTTTATAAGAAGACTTGAGATTAAAATCGGATTTTTTAACCCAAAAGGGGAAGATAGAATCGATTTTCTTAAAAATATTTTAAATGATGTAGATATTGATTATAATTGTCTAACTGAAAAACAAAAAAAGGAATTGGAACAGGTTTTTTCTGATTTTTCTCCTGCTGAATTTAAAATGTTATCTACACAATTAAAATCAGAAAAGAAAATAAAAGAAAATAACAAGGAAAATTTTATTTTTGATGATATCTTAAAAGTAATGAAAAGATTTAATTTAGGAAGTGGAAGAGAAAAATATTTAGAACAGGATCAAATAGCAAGAGAATATTCAACATTTGTTGATCTAATAGATTAAATTTTATTTGATTTTAAATTTAAAAAGTAGTATATAATAGTATTTCTAAAATATCAAAATTTTAAAAGTCTTATTTATTCTTTAGTTAAAAAATAATTTTATAGACCAGTAATGGCCTAAAATCTTAAATATATGGAGGTTTAAATTGAGTAGTACAAGATGTGAAAAAAATGTTTTATCAGAGGAACTTTATAATAAGTTAAGTAGTTTTATAGGTAGTCTAAATATAGACCTTGAAGATGAACGGAGAAAAGGATATTTAATTCAGATTCTACATAAAGCTCAGAGTCTTTTTGGCTATTTACCAGAAGAGGTACAAAAATTTGTTGCTAAAAAACTAAACATCTGCCATTCTGAAGTCTCTGGTGTTATAAGTTTTTATAACTTTTTTACTACTGTTCCAAAAGGGAAAGTTACAATAAGTATCTGTATGGGCACAGCATGCTTTGTTAAAGGAGCAGAAAAAGTTTTACAGGAGTTTGAGAATTTCTTAAATATTAAGGCTGGTGAACTTACCCCTGATGGAAAATTTTCTCTTGATATATTAAGATGTGTAGGTGCTTGCGGACTTGCTCCTGTTGTAATGGTAAATAACAAGGTTTATGGTAATGTCAACCCAAAAATGGTTGGGGATATTATGGCTGATAGTATAAAATTAGCAGAAGCTATTGAAAAAGGGGGTGAATAGCATGAAAATAAAAAATGTCAATGAATTCTATAAATTAAGAGATGAAATTAAGAAAAATATGGAAAAAAATAAAAACATAAAAGTATTAATTGGTTTTGGTACCTGTGGGCAGGCTGCTGGTGCTAAAAAAGTTGAAGAGGTTATTAAAAAAGAAATTTCTGATAAAAATTTAAAAAATGTAGAGTTAATAAGAGTCGGATGTGTTGGCTATTGTTATGCAGAACCAACAGTAGAAGTGGTATATCCTAACGGTAATTCTGTAATATTAGGCCATTTAACGCCAGAAAATACACCTGATGTAGTTGAAATTCATATTATGAATAAGGCTCTTGAGAGTCAATATGTAATACCAAGAAATTTTGAATAAAAAAAGAGGGTTATAATTATGATAAAACAGGTTAGAATAGCATTAAGAAATTGCGGTAGAATTAATCCAGAAAGCATAGAAGAATATATAAATGCAAGAGGATATGAGGCATTAATCTTATCTCTTTTTGAAAAAAAACCAGAAGATGTTATTAAAATCATTACAGATTCTGGATTAAGAGGTAGAGGAGGCGGCGGATTCCCAACTGGATTAAAATGGGCTGCTGCTGCAAAAGAAAAAAGCGATGAAAAATTTGTTATATGTAATGCAGATGAAGGAGACCCAGGTGCTTTTATGGATAGAGCAGTTTTAGAAGGGGATCCATTTTCTGTGCTTGAAGCAATGACCATTGCTGGTTATTGCATTGGTGCTAATAAGGGAATCATATACATAAGAGCAGAATATCCTCTTGCAATAGAGAGATTAAAATTTGCGATTGAAAAGGCAGAAGAGTATGGTTTCTTAGGCAAAAATATTCTTGGATCAAATTTTTCTTTTGATATAGAGTTAAAATATGGTGCAGGTGCGTTTGTCTGCGGTGAAGAGACAGCATTAATAAAATCAATAGAAGGTAAAAGAGGTGAACCGGTAGTAAAACCACCATATCCAGCACAAAAAGGTTTATGGGGTAAGCCTACAATTGTCAATAATGTTGAAACATTTGCTAATATCTGCCCTATTATTATAAATGGTCCAGAATGGTTTAGAAAAATAGGTACTCAAAAATCACCCGGAACAAAGGTATTTGCTCTTGCTGGTAAAATAAATAAAGTAGGATTAATAGAAATTCCTATGGGGACCACTTTAAGAGAAGTAATATATGAGATTGGTGGTGGAATAAAAAATAATAAAGAATTTAAGGCTGTTCAAACAGGTGGACCTTCTGGTGGTTGTATTACAAAAGAAAATATTGATACACCAATTGATTATGACAATCTTTTAGCAATAGGCTCTATGATGGGATCAGGTGGTATGATTGTAATGGATGAAGATGATTGTATGGTTAACTTTGCAAAATTCTTCCTTGAATTTATAATTGATGAAAGTTGTGGTAAATGCACACCATGTAGAGTTGGAAACAAAAGACTACATGAATTACTCGAACAAATTACCACTGGTAAAGCAGAAGATAATATTATACCAAGAATAGAAATGCTATGTAATACAATTAAAAAGGCATCACTTTGTGGACTTGGGCAGACATCACCAAATCCAGTATTGTCAACATTAAGATATTTTAGAGATGAGTATGAAGAACACATCAAAGATAAAAAATGTAGATCACGTGTATGTAAGTCTCTATTAAGATATCAAATTGTCCCAGAAAAATGCAATGGATGTACCAGATGCGCAAGAAACTGTCCGGTTCAATGTATATCTGGTAAACCTAAGGAACCGCATGTTATCAATCAGGATGAGTGTATTAAATGTGGCGTATGTTATACGCACTGTAAATTTGATGCAATAATTGTTTCTTAAAAAAGGGGTAAAAAATGGCAAGAGTTACTATAAATGATATAAGTGTTGAAGTTTTTAAAGATTCTACAATATTGGATGCGGCAAGAGAGGTGGATGTTTATATACCTACCCTCTGCCATTTAGACTTAGAAAGCTTTAATATTGAACACAGAACTGGATCTTGTAGAGTTTGTATGGTTGAAGTTGAGCAAAATGGTAAATCAAGAATGATGCCAGCATGCTGTACTCCAATTCAGGAAGGTATGATAATAAGAACAAATACACCAGAAATTATTCAAATTAGAAGAATAGTACTCGAATTACTATTATCAGATCATCCATTTGATTGTCTTGTATGCTCAAAATCACTTGATTGTGAGTTACAGGCACTGGCAAAACAGTTTGGTATAGAACATCTTACCTATAAAGGGGAAATGTCTTTGTATCCGCCAGATCTATCCAGTAGAGCGATAAATAGAAATCTTGATAAATGTATTATGTGTAGAAGATGTGAAACAGCATGTAATGATATTCAAACAGTAAAAGTTTTAACCGGATATAAAAGAGGATTTATGTCGGTTGTTGCTCCGGCTGAAATGAAACCTTTAAATGATACAAATTGTGTATTTTGTGGCCAATGTGTAAATGTATGTCCTACTGGGGCTCTTACCGAGATAAACTATATCAAGAAAGTATGGCAGGCTATAAATGACCCAACTAAAAAGGTCATTGTTCAAACAGCACCAGCAGTGAGGGTAGGAATAGGTGAAGAGTTTAATTTAACAGAAGAAGAGGCTGCAACCGGTAAATTAGTCGCTGGATTACGAAGACTTGGTTTTGATGCTGTGTTTGATACAAATTTTACAGCAGATCTTACTATTTTAGAAGAGGCTCATGAATTAGTTGAGAGATTAAAGAAAAAAGAGAACTTACCATTATTAACATCATGTTGCCCTGGTTGGGTTAATTTTCTTGAATATCAATTCCCGGATCTCATTCATATACCTTCTACCTGTAAATCTCCTCAACAGATGTTCGGTGCTGTAGCAAAGACTTACTATGCTGAAAAAATTGGTATAAAACCAGAAAATCTTATAGTTGTATCAATAATGCCATGTCTTGCTAAAAAATATGAAGCAGCAAGACCAGAATTTATAAAAAATGGTATTCCAGATGTAGACTATGTCTTAACTACAAGAGAACTTGCAAAAATGTTTAAAGAGGCTGGAATTAACATTGGCAAACTAAAAGATGAAGATTATGACAATCCATTAGGAGAATCCACAGGTGCTGGTGTTATCTTTGGGGTAAGTGGTGGAGTTCTTGAGGCTGCATTAAGAACTGCTTATGAAGTAGTAACTAAAAAAGAGTTAAAAAATGTTAATTTTACAGAAGTTAGAGGACTCGAAGGTATAAAAGAGGCAACTATTGATTTAGATGGGACAGAATTAAGAGTTGCTGTTACTTCTGGACTTGGAAACGCAAGAAAAATTTTAGAAAAAATAAGAAAAGGGGAAGCTAATTATCATGCAATTGAGATAATGGCATGTCCTGGTGGATGTATAAATGGAGGCGGTCAACCATATATTCACGGCGATACATCTTTACTCGAAAAAAGACTAAAAATGATCTATACAGAAGATGAAAAAAAGAAAATACGAAAGTCTCATGAAAATCCATATATTCAGAAATTATATAAAGAATTTCTTGGAGAACCAGGTAGCCATAAGGCTCACGAAATTTTACATACTCACTATTATAAGAAGTGCGAAAAATAATAAAAAGGGGCTTTAAATAGCCCCTTTTTTTTATAATGTCTCGTCATATATCACTATTCTATCTTTGCCAAAACTTTTTGCAATAAATAATGCCTTATCAACAGATTCTAAAAGATCAATTATAGTAGTAGAATGCTCTGGGAAATTAGCAATACCAGCACTAAAAGTTAAAGAAGAAAACTCATTTTTTATCTTTGAAAAAGTTATATCTTTAAGATGTCTTTTTAATCTCTCAAGAAAAGAGTATGCCTGATTTTTATTTATCTCTGGTAATATAACCATAAATTCAGCGCCACCATATCTGCATACAATATCCTCACCCCTACAGGAATTTTTTAAGAATTCTGCAAACTTTTTTAAAACAACATCACCATAAAGATGCCCCATTGTATCATTTAATTTCTTAAAATCGTCAATATATATATTAACAATAGAGAATGTCTTATTATATCTTATTGCTCTCTTAAACTCTTTTCTTAATGCAAGATCAAAATATCTTCTATTAAATACGCCGGTAAGCCCGTCTATCATCGCCATTCTCTCTGTCTGTCTGAATATATGAATCTCTATTAACATTGGATTACTAAGAATTCTATTCTGATTAATAAAATAATCAACCATTGCAACTCTTAACCCTACATTTCTTGCCAGTTCTTTGTTTAAATAGAAACAATGCTCAATAATATTCTGCCAATGAACTTTAGCCTCTTTCTCTGAAAATTGTAAGTGGACAAACATTTCTAATAATTTTGAGTAAAATTTCTTTCTTTTATTTCTTAAAAGATATTCTATCTGCAAAATAAAATAATCTCTATTAACATCATCCTCCATAATAAGATCAACAACTTTTTTCATAAAGGCATTTTTTTTAAATAAATATTCATCAACTTGATTATTATTAGAAACTTTATTGTTATTAGAATCTAAACCATTATTCAATTTATTATTATCCATATTTACTCCAAAAAATTATTATATTTTTTACACAAAATAACCCTAAAAATCTCAATTCTAAAATTTTCAAACTAATAAAAATAGATCTCTATGATAATATAATTTAAAAACCAATTTCTTCTAATTATATTATATATTACACAAAAATTTAAAAAAATCAATAAAATAAAAAAAATTTATTCTAATTAAAATAAATTAGATATAATTTTAATTATAAAAAACCCCGGCTTTTTAAAATTGCCGGGGCTTTTTTACTCTATTTCTAAAAAATTATTTTATTGCTTCTTTTCCTGTGCCCAGAAAGCATTCCTTATACCAAATCCAAATTGAGGTGTTAGTTCACTCTGAACCTCTGATGCAATAAAGTAGAAAGAATTTTCAAAATATATGGCAAACTTTCTGAAAAATCCTAATTTATCTATTCTAAAAAGATCTATCTGATACATAAATCCAGCAACAACTTTACTCTTGTTTATATCCCAGTTAACCTCTCTTGGAGAACCACCATACCCTGTTACCCAGTAGAATCCAGCACCAACTGCGACTGACCAGGAGAAATTACTAAAGTCCTCTCCCCAGAAGAATTCCCATGGAATATCAGCAACTCTTGCAACAAGTTTGCCTCCAAGTGAAAAACCAGAAAATCTTGGCTCATATTTTCCATGAACCCATCCCCAATAAGGTGCAAACAAACTCTGATCATAAATATCAATTCCAAGATCAGTAACGTTTTCTGGGGTAGGTATCCAGCCAAATAACCCCTCTACTCTAACTATATCATCAAAGAAACTAAATCCAAAACCACCAGAAACATAAGGTCCACTAAAGATCTGTCCCCACAAATATATACCTTGAATAAACTTTGGCACTTTACCAAGATCTTTATCAAATCTCTTAAATAATATTTTTACTTCACTAACTTTACCATTATCATCAGCAGAGCCTCTTACAAAAACTGTCTCATTATGAGCTGATCCCTCATAAGGTTTATCTATGGTTACCTTTGGAATATTTCTATCTATTACTATTTTAAAGAAATTCAAATTCTCGTATTTCTCCGAATCTGATTTTATTTGAAGCATATGAGTCCCATCCTGTAAATATTGAGTCTGTACTCTTGTCATCCAGTATCTAGTTCCTCCTAAATTCTTTTCATACGTATTACCATTGTCAAGACTGAGATATATATTCTTTACTCTATTTTTATATAAATATTTAGATTTCTCTGCTTTTACTTCATAAACACTAACAGGTATTTTTTCGAGTTGAGGAATTTTTTCTGGATTTCTTCTATATTTCTTTCTTAACTGATGATATTTTTTCTCCTGTATTGCCTTCTTTATCTTTAGCTCAAGATCCTTTTCATAGTAAAAAGCCTCACCCTTAAGCCATGGCCTATGCTCCATTGGTGCACCATT
Organism: Spirochaetota bacterium; assembly: GCA_035406685.1. Lineage (GTDB taxonomy): Bacteria > Spirochaetota > GWE2-31-10 > GWE2-31-10 > MWDO01 > DAONLM01. Next base: position 13,879 of record DAONLM010000014.1, on the reverse strand, counting down.
TATGTGAGATTTTACTCTAACTACAATTCCAGCCTCATCAAAATAGAATAGCCTTGTAATTGGACCAGACAATTTACCCTCTTTACCATCAACACTCTTCTCTTTTGCAACAACCGTTATTCTATGAACTCCGGGTGTCAAAAAGGCTGTTGGCAACTGGAAACTCCACATCGTTGTTCCTTCAGCCTTTACCTCTTCCATATCATCGATCTTTACATAAACTGCCTCAATTCCATCATCATCATATGATGTCCCAAAAAATTCTAATATCTCACCGGTAAGATGCTGATTGGGCTGCGGCTGATCAAGTGAAACAACAGGTAAATCAGATCTTGGATCCACCATAAAGTTTAGCGTTCTTTCATTTGTATTGCCAGCATGATCTATTACTTTTGCTATTAATTGACAATTCCTATTAGGTATCCATTTTCTTGTATCAGAAACATCTATTTCATAAGACCATGCTTCCTTTCCATTTACCTCTACAAAACCTTCATTATCTGTATTTGACAATAGATACTTACCATCCTGAACAATTTTTACCATTACCTTAGAAATACTTATATTATCCTTTGCCCTACCTATAATTGTAAATTTATTATTAATTGCCATGCTATCCTTTGGGCTAAGTATCTCTATCTCTGGCTTTGTATTGTCTATATTATACATTGCAAATGAGAAAGCATCAGAACCAGCTCTATCCCTTGCCTTAATAAGAAATTTCATAACACCATCTGGATATGCTCCAGAATCAAGATAATACATCCATGTCTCTTTACCTTCGGCTGGCACAAATGTCCATCCATTATTCGTGCTTATCTCAACAGATGAAATACCATTTGGATCAGAAGCCTTACCCATAATTATACGCTCCCCTTGTAGATATGTCCCTGTAATAGGAGCAGTTAATTTAATATCCGGGTTTTCTAAATCAACCTGAAAAGTGATAGTTTCTGTCTTACTAACAAGTCCGGGTATATCATAACATCTTACCTCAAGAGTATGACTCCCTGCAGGCATTAATCCACTCTTTATCAAAACATTCCAGTTTGGCTTACCCTTCTCTATCTCTAAAGTCTCCCATGAATCAGATTCAGATGGCGTATCTTCTAATATAGTTCCATCAGACTTTATTTTACCTTTATCTATTCTATATTCAACCCATTCAACTCCATCATCGTCAAGAGCTACTCCTGCGAGTTCAATATCACTTGCATATCTCTGGTCTTCAACAGAAGGATTATTTATAAATACTTTTGGTCTATCAGATCTTGTATCAAGTACTATATTTTGATTAATAAGTTTTTTATTACCAGCAGAGTCATAAGCAAATATCTCAAGAGTAAGATCACTTGTCTCATCCTTTTCTAAATCAACATCATCTCTATCATAAAGATTGTATAAACCATCCCATATAAATCTTCCATCTGCAATTACATAATTATCATTGAGTTTAAAAAGAACTGTTGCAAGATAGTTATTATCAGAAGCCTCTCCTCTTATACTTATCTTACCATTTAGCCTATCCTCTTCTGTTGGTGACCAGATCTTTATCTCTGGCTCTGTTCTATCAAGAATAATAACAGATTTAGTAATTGTCTCTCTACCTGCATTGTCTATAATCTTAAAAGTAAATACGTGCTCACCATCCTTCATTTCATTTAAAGGTAGGTCTAATTTAAACAATTTGGCATTGTCTGGAATCTCTGTTGAATAAACCGAAAGATAATCTGCTAAACTTTCTTTTTTATCTCTTTCAAAAGGAACTATTTTTGGTACCTCTATTTTATTAATGTCAAAGTTATTAATGATTGGTAAATCCATAAAATTAGCATCACCACTATTATCTATAGTGTATTGAACAGTAACTTTATCAGAATCATCATAAGCAATTCCATATAGAGTTATTGATTTATTAAAAGCAAGATATGATGGCGGCCATATAATTTTTGCGCTCGGATCAAGTAGATCATTCTTCAACACAATATTTTTAATAGTAGAAATATTTTTTGTATTTTTATCAACACCCTTAATCGCTAAATTTGAATCCCCTATCTTTATATTTTTTCTCAATTCATCCGTTATTGAATAAAAATAGATGCCCATATCACTATTTATTAAATTTGCCTCATCATCCTTATCAATTATAAAATGAATTTCATTAAGGTTAGATGGAGCAAAAACATAAAAATTGGAAAGTTCATCTATACCGAAACTATCTTTCTGAACAAATACAATTGGACTTTCATTATATATTTTATTATCTTTTTTAGTTGTTACAATTTTTAATTTGTATTCATCCTGTTTTGCATCCTTACAATCAATGGTAAATTCTTTCTTAAATTCATTACCAGCCTTATCACTGGCTATCACTGTTAATTTATAAGTAGCAAATTTATCACCCATCTTTGTCTTTAAAGCAACTTCAGTTTCTTCACCTAAATTTATGCTCTTCTTTTCAATATTTTTGGGATCTTTTTCAAGTAAAATTTCACAGGAAGCCAAAATCTGATCATCATCGATTATTAAAGTCTCATCTTTATTTAATAAGAGTTTATTCTCAACAAAATTTCCTTTAACAAAAGGCTCTTTTGCATCGACAAAAATAGGAACTAATAAATTTGATCTTTTATTTCCACTATCTATTGCTGTTAATTTCACAAGTATTAATCCTTTCTGAACGTTTATTCCACTCTTTGCAAAATCCTCTTTTATACTATCAATTTCAAACTCTCCAACCTTAGAACCCTGCTTAAATTTTAACTCTTTTTCTGGGATAAAATTTCTTAAACCAATTGGCTCTAAAAATGAATATCTTACCTCTTTTAAATTGCCATATTTTATTACTTTTAAAGGAAGATCTATTTTACCCTTAAATACCTTTCCAGACCAATTCTTATTAATTAAATCGATATCAAATTTAGGATAACTTCTATCTATCCAAAATTTCTTCACTTCGGGTTTACCCTTCACATAAAAATCAGCAGGCACAAGTTCTACCCTATATTTCCCCTCTTCTAAATTAGAGATATTAACATAAGTAGAAAATGTTAATTCAGAAGGAACAATATTTGAGAATACAAGAGAATTATCCTTTTCATTAAATATATTAACATGAACCTCTTTCATTACATCATCATTTTCTATCTTACCAAAAAGAGGCAATATTGTAGAAAAACTATCCCAATCCTCAAAACTCATTAATTTTAATTTTGGTTTTGCTATATCTTCTGACAAATATGCTGAAATAGATGTAACAGATCTGTTGCCAGCAACATCCTCTACCATTGCTGTAATTTTATAATACCCATCTTTAAATTTAGAAGGATCGATTATTTTTGAAAAATCAGAATGCATATTAAATGACCAGAATGGATTTCCAGAATATATTACTGCCTTATGAATCTTATTATAAGCGCCAGGTCCTTCTACTTTTATAAATACATCCTTTATATCAACATTATCCTTTGCATATCCATATATATTAATTCTATTACCAACCTTCTCTTTATCTCTCGGATACTGAATACCGATAACAGGTTTTTGATGATCAACTGTAATTGTCAATGGAAAATAGCCATAAGAACCAGCCTTATCGAGTGCCCTTATCCATATTGTCTGGGTTCCTTCTATCAATTGATCTGAATCAAGGATAAAATTCCATCCTGCTTTTATATTACCCTTAGCCAGAGAAGAAAAACCTAATACTGGATTAAAAGAGTATCTATTATCAATAGAATATTCTACTTTTACTATACCATTATCATCTTCTGCTGTACCAGTAAGATTGATTCTACCAGATATTATAGCACCAGAATTAAGATTCTTTACTTTTATAACCGGGGTCATTCTATCAAGATTAAATGGGACAACCAATTCTTCACTTGGAACGCCATTAATATCGTATGCCCTTATATAGAGTGTATGTTCACCATCTTTCATGTTCTTTTTAAAAATTTTGTGTTCCCCATCAACAGAGGCATCATATTTATCCTCTTCTGCATTTGTATAAATATTAATAAACCAGAAATCTTTTCCATTACATGTTATCTTCTCCTTATCGCCATTTACTGAAATTTCTATTCTATCAATGGCATCATCATCCAGTGCTGTTCCAACTACCATGAGATTCCCTGGAACACGAGCATAAGGTTTTGGATTAATTACATTTAAAATCGGGATATCTGATTTTGGATCAATCTTAATATTTATTGCCTCTTCTCTACTGTAATTCTCCATATCATCCTTTGCCTTAACAGTAATACTCCATGTCCCTTTCTGACTATTTTGAATATCCCTGATATCAAATGTCTTATTCCAGTTAAGAGTCCCATCAGCATATATGAATTTATCCACTTTTTTCTTTAAATCTCTATTTATAACATTTAATCTTCTTGTTAAAATGATAAGTTCCTCTTCTAACTTACCCTTTTTAAGTAGTATCTCGCTCTTTTTAGTCTTTAATTCATCAATCTTTTCTTTTTCATAAAATTTTACAAGAGAATCTTCAATTGAAGTTATGCTCTTTTCTATTCCTTTAATCTCTTTTTTTAAAGAAGAAATTTTTTTCTCAATTTCCTTTTTCTCTTCTTTTAAAGAATTTCTTTTTTCGATTTCTACCTTATATTCATCCTCAAGAAATTTCTTTTTCTTTTTTTGAGTTAAATCACTTTTTAAATAATTTTTCTTAACTGAATCAGCCGTATTATCCTTAATTGTGGTATCAGAAGTGTTATCCACAGAAAAGATAAAAAATATACCAAAAATAACAAAGAAAATGGGAAGAAACTTTTTCATACTTTACTCCTTGACTTTTATTAATTTTAGAAAATAACTATTTTTATTTTATTTATTATAAATTTTTTGATATAATTTTGTCAAATATTTTTTTTTATTTTTTTATATAACAATTTTTTTATTTTTTTATTGAGGATATTCAGGCTATTTTTTTATACCTTTAATTATTGTTTCATATATATCGGTAAGATTAAGAATATTACAATAATTTTCTATTATAGAAAAGTCTATTATATTTTTATTTATTTTTAGAACCAATATTATATCTATCAGGTCTTTTTCTTTTCTCGAAGGATCATTTCTAATGGCATGAAGTTTTAATCCTATAAGATCTTCTGGCCTTAGTATATTGACTTTCAACTTATTTCCAAAAATATCAAATTTATTTACTCTTTCAAGCATTGTTCTACCGATCTCTGTTCTTGAAAATATAAAATCTATCTCTCCAAACTCTTTTAAAGGAGATATGTATTGTGCCACATTAAGATTTGCATTAAAACATGAATAACCAGCCTCCTGCATAACATTATCTATCTTTTCAGCATCCTCTCTTTCCGCAAAGAAATGTAAATCAGAAATATCTCTATTAACACCATACTGACTCAATGCAAAACCACCAATGATCCCATATTTTATTTTCTTTTCTTCAAATTTGGTTATTATAAAAAGTAGAACATTCTTAAAATCCATGATTTAACATATATCAAGATTTATTAAATTTGTCAAAAATTTTATTTTTAAATATAAAAAATTTGATATTAATTTATCTTGACACTTTTATTTAAATGGTTTTTCTGAAGTAGACTTGATTTTATTTTTAGAGAAAAATTTTTAAAATTTTTTCTAAAAGTTGTAAAGGATTTTTTTAAAAATTTTGTGATTAATATATAGAAAATAATTTTTATAATATTTTTAAGGAGGATTTTTTTATGAATAACATTTGTAAAATTTTAGAAAACTATACTGTAGATCATGAGTTACATATTGTGGTTAACTCTGATATGAAAAAAAGACTTGCAACTATTGCAAAAAAATTCAACGTCTCTCTTTCTGGACTTATTTTGTATATATTGCAAATCTATAGCAATAGGGTAAAAAAGAGATATTGTTTTGGGGAAGAAGATGGTAATAGATATGAGAGAATAGATGGTGATGCAAGAATTCATATATATCTTTCCAAACAGGACTATCGTTTTTTGAAGAAGATCCATGCTGATCTTAATTTTTTCAGCATGGGTTGTTTACTGAGGAGAATTATCCTACTTTTTTTGGAAGAGTATGATAAACTTGGTATTACCGGGGTTGAGATGAAATGTAGTATAATAACATTAAGGTTATTCTTAAGACTAACAAAGATAAAAAAGTGGAATAAGAGCAGAGAATTATCCCACTTTTCCGGTAACACCACCCCATTCTACAAAGCAATCTACAACGATTGCTATCAAGTAGTGGGCTTTGAGACATACTATTGAAAAAATTTATTTCAAATTATACAAAAAAATAAATTAGTCTATTACAATCTTTTCTCAAACAAAATTAACCATGGGATAATTCTATATTTTTATCTCTCTAAAAATAAAATCTCAAGCATAATCGCCTTGGCATCATTATATCTAACTAAATTATTGAAAATAATAATAAATTATGATATTTTCTATTTTATGAAAAATATAGTAATAATTGGGAGTGGGGAAGATTACTCAAAAGAAAAATTAAAAAGACATTGTGAAAGAGCATCTTTTATAATAGCAAGTGACGGTGGAGCAAAGATAGCCTTAGATAACAATATTAAACCAGACATTATTGTTGGGGATTTTGATAGTATTGATAATATAAATGAAGATAAATACAGAAACATTAAAAAGAAAAGATTTCCTTGCGAAAAAGATCTAACAGATAGTGAAATTGCTTTAAGAATGGCAATTGAAAAGAAACCCACTAATATAAATCTTTTTTGCATGACCGGCTTTTATATAGACCACTCTCTTGCAAATATGTATAATCTATTAAGAAATTATAATGAAAATATTGAAATAAAAATAATAACCTCAAATAGTGAAATATTTTTAATAAAAAATGAAAAAAAAATCACTGAATGTAAGGGAAAAAGATTTTCTCTTTTTCCTCTTGAGAATATTTATGGTTTGGAAATAATTGGGAGTAAATACACTTTTAATTCAAAAAATATTAATTTTACAGATTATAGTGTAAGCAATGTATTTATAGAAAATAGTGGCTTTATAAAATTGCAAAAGGGGACACTCTTGTGTATTATATTCGATTATGGATATGAATAATAGTATTATATTAAAAAAAATATTACCAAAGACAAAAAATTTTACTCTACTTTTTTTTATTTTTAAAATAGTTGTGATTATATTTTATCTTATATCTAATTATCAAAATCTTACTCCAGATTCAATTAAATTTCTTCTTAAAATTTTATTATTGACAGATTCTTTTCTTTTTTTTATTTGTATTATGAATATATTTTATTTTATCAACTTAAAAACTTTCTTTTTGTATAAAATAGTGATCTTAATATTCTCAATTATAAATGCTATATGGGCTATAATAGATATACTTTCTATATCAATTATAATTGCTTTTTCAAATTAAAAAATTTATTTTTAAAAAATAATTGGTTAATTATAAAAAAATTGTGACAAAATAAAAAATTTTTGATATTAATATATAGAAATAAAAATCTGAAAAACTTAATAACTTTTATTATAGAAAAAGAGAAAAGAATGAATTTAAAAAAGTGTAAACATAACGATTGTAATAATAAAGCCTTGGTATTCTCTGATTTCTGTTTTCATCATGCAGAAAATATTGATGATTTAAAAAATAAAATTTACGATTTTATAATTAACAATAAAAATTTAAAAGGATATAACTTTTCATTTCTTGATCTAACGAATATAGATTTTTCAAAAAAGGATATTTCATATTCTATTTTTTCAAGATGTAAATTTAAGAATAATAACTTCTCTAATGCGACAATTGTCTCATCTTTTTTTGATTTTGCTACTTTAACTGATTGTAATTTCACAAAATCAAATACAAGATTTTCAGTATTTGGTGGAAGTGATATGGAAAATGTAATTTTTTTAGACTCTACTGTTATTTTTTCAAATTTTTTAGGCACAAATTTAAAGAATGCTAACTTTAATAACTCTGATTTAAGATATTCAAGATTTGTTGAGGCAAATACTGAAAAGGCAACTTTTAAAAACTGTAATTTAAAAAATACAATATTTTTAAATACTATTCTTGAAAAAAATAGTCTTGATGGTTCTAATTATGAAGATGCAATAATAATAAAACATGATTCTTCATCTCAATATAATTTTTTTTAGTTTGAGGAAGATATGAAAATATTTACTACTGTGAGTCCTAAAACAATTTTTAATATCTATATCGTAACAGATGATAAACAAAAGTATGGTGTAATAATAGATCCGGGTGATTTCTCTATTAATATATATAATCTTGTTAAATATATTGGGGCAAAAATAACAAAAGTAATATTAACAGACGGACAGAATAAAAAGGTAGAAGGTATTCCAACATTAAAAAAGGTTTATGATGTAGATATTTATGCATATAGAAATATGGTATGTGATTATGAAACAAAGGTTGTAAGAAATGGTCATGAAATAGTGGAAGGGGATTTAAAATTTAAAATAATAGAAACTCCAGCTCCAAGTTATGATTCAATTTCAATTTTGATTGAGGATGCTCTTTTTATTGGCAATGTATTTCAGACCGGAACTCTCAATAGATTTAAAACAGAGGAGTTTAATACGCCAGATTTTGAACTAAAAGTAATTAAAAAGAGTATTTTAACATTACCAGAACATACAATGATATATCCATCTTTTGGACCAGCTACTACGCTGGAAATAGAAAAAAAATTTAATCCATATTTCAAAGGTATTTAGAATGAAAAAAGATATTTTAATTTCTGCTATTTCTAAAGATAAATTAGTATATTCCTATATAGTGATTCTTAATGATACTATAAAAGAATTTCAAAAAAGACATAATCTTAACATTATATCACAGGCAATAATGGCAAGGGCTGTGACTGGTGCTGTTTTACTCAGTGGAAATCTAAAAAATGAAGGGGATATTCTTGTGTTAAACTGGAATTGTACTGGGCCTGTAAATAAAATAGTTGTTGAAGTTAATTCAGCCGGTAAGGTAAGAGGGTATATTGAAAATCCAAATCTCTCTTTTATTGAAAATAGCATTGTTGATGGCAACATTAAGGCTGAGCCTTATATTGGATTTGGAGAGCTAATTGTATCAAGATTTACAACGAGTGGAAATCCACCATATCATTCTGTTGTGCCGATTGTTTCTGGCGAGATAGCAGAAGATATTGCCTTATATATTCAACAATCATTACAGATAGAGTCTGCTTTAAAAATAGGGCTTTCTATAAATAAAGATAATATCTTAGAGGTATGTGGAGGAATATTGCTAATAGCATATCCAGAAGTTTCTGACAAAAGGATAAAAGAAATTAATAACAAATTTGAGGCTATAAAATCTTTTACCGATTTACTAAAAGAAAATGATTTCAACTATAATAAAATTTTTGATAATTTTGAACTTGAGAAATTCGCAGAAAGAGAGATATCTTTTGAATGTAATTGCAATATTTCTCAGATAAAAAATTTTTTGATGAAATTAAAAGAAGAGGAATTAAAGGAGTTTATTGAAAAAGATGGTAAAATAAATGTTGATTGTAAATATTGTGGCACACATTATGAATTCTTACAGGAGGAAATAAGAAAAGATGAATAATTCTATTAGTAGAGTAGAAAAAGAATTTATTTTTGATTTTCTTATAAAAAATAAAGTAAAAGTAGAAATTAAATGCTCAAATAACGAGACCACAGAGGCTATAATATTAGAACAGAATTCCAATGCTATAAAAATAGAATTAACCTATGTTCCAGAAATATTAAAGACATACAATGCAGAAATAAAAGTATTTTTTTATTTTCAGAATACACATCATACCTTTAAAACAAATATTATAAGAATTCAAGGACAATATGCAATAATAAAGAATCCAGATGCTCTTGTTAGAAATTTACAGAGAAAATTTGAAAGAGTTCTTGTAAATGGAAAATATTCGATAGAATTTGAAATTCAAGGGGATATCATTCCTTTACCATATCCAACAACTAAAATTTCATATTTTCCAGATAAACCACCCATTAGTGCTGATTTCTCAAATGTAAAAATAGATGAGATTTTAAAAAAATTTAAAGAGAAGATAAATCCTCTTGTTTCTTTAAATAAAGTAAGAATGATAAGAAATTACACCCCTCAGACAATTGAAGAGAAGATAACAATTCATTATGGTAAAATATTATATATTGCTAACTCTCATTCTGATTTGCTAACAAAACAGATAGATAGTAATTTTGAAATTATAACAAAAAACGACTGGATAAATTATGAAAAAGAGATAAATAAAACAGAACCTTTAAATATTAATAAAGTTTTATCAAATTATCTTATGGAAATTGCAAAAAAGGACATATTTTCAGAAGCAATTATTCCAATTCTTTACAGAAACTATGTTATAGGCTTAATATATTTAATAAATAATCATAAGAATGCTATTCCAATTAATAATAAAATTATAAATTACACTTATCAATTTTCAAGAATTACCTCATACTCTCTTAAACAGAGCGGTTATTTTAAAGAAGAAGAAGGGGAGATGAAGAAATTTTTGATACCAATCTATGATATGAGTCCTGGTGGCCTTGGCATCATAGTAGATAGTGATATTTATGAAGATAAACTATTATTGAATCATAATTACAAAGTTTTAATTAAAGTAGAAAATAAATCCATAAGAATATTAGTCAAACTTGTAAGAAAGATTCAAAATTTATCAAAATATATTTATGGTTTTATGTTTCTCGAAATAAAAAAAGAAGATTTTGATTTTTTACAAAAAGTATTATATAATCAATAAAATAAATCTAATATTTTCATATTTTTTTAAAATTTCCATATCTTTTCTTCTTTTTATTCTACTCTGTTTTAAATTTCTGAAAATTATTTTGAATATCTTTTGCCAGAGTCTTCTGTTCTGATGCTATCTCACGAATATGCTCAGAAGAAATTGCGGTTTCCCTCAATGCCTGATCTTCTTCTTCCATAGCAATTGAAACTTCCCTTGAGATTTGTGACAGTTTTTCAAAAACTTCTTTGAGTTTTTCTGCATTGTGGGTTTCTTCCGCTGTTTTTTCTGCAATTAAATTTCCTAATTCTCTTATAGATGTGATTGTTTTTAGAATCGACTCATTACTTTTCTTCTGCTCTTCTGCAGCAGATGCAATTTCATGATTTATCCGTGAGACTTTATTGATTTTTTCATTCAATAATTGGAAGTTTTGGATTGTATTTTCACCTTTTTTCTGATTCAGAGCTATACCTTCCCCAATTTTTTTTACCACACTATCAATTTCTTTCGATGAGTGAAGCGATTTATCTGCCAATTTTCTTATTTCCTCTGCCACAACAGCAAAACCCTTTCCGTATTCTCCAGCATGGGCTGCTTCAATAGCAGCGTTCATAGCCAGAAGATTGGTTTGTTCAGATATACCCATAATAAGCTCTACAATCTCAGTAATTTGAGAAGACTGGCTAGCTACATTTTTAATAGTTTCAGAAAGATCATTTATAAGATTATTGGCTTCCTCCGAAAGGGATAAAAGTTCCTCAGAGGCCTGTTCACATTCTTTTGCCATTGAAGCAGAATTGAAAATCGAGGCAGCCATTTCTTCTACTGCACTGGAAGCATTCTCGACAGCCTTCTGATTTTTTTCACTCTCTTTTTCAATTTGTGATGCCGAGGCAATAATAATATCGAGTAGTTTCCCTGATTCTTCAACCATCTCTTTCTGACGATTCATGTTAGTTCCTACATTTTTAGATGAAGCCAATATTTCTTGAATACTTGAGGATGACTGTGCGGTCTTGGTTGCAATATCTTCTGAAAAAGAAGATAAAGATAGTCCCTGTATTTTAATTTGCTTAATAATATTTTGCTGATTTTCCATAAAAATATTAAAATAACTTGCTAACTCTCCTATCTCATTTTTTAAAGATACATTGATTCTTGTTCTTAAATCTGCATCACCTCTGGCTAAACTATATAAAATATCTACAATTTTTTTAACAGGAAGAACTATTTTACCACCAAGAACATTACTTAATAATAAAATACTAAAAATTGAAAAAGCAAAAGAAATAATTGCTATCAATAAAACATTTGTCAAAATAGGATTAATAATTTCTTGCTTTGCAGCGAAAGAAAATACAGTCCAACCAGTAATCTGAGATTTATATTTTAAATAATAATATTTGCTCCAATTTCCAATTTTTTCTGAAGAATTAATTTTGTTAATTAATTCTTCAACCTTTTTCCCAATCCATTCTTTATCTGGATGAATAAATATTTCATTATTTTCATTAACAATAACATGAAAGAGTGATTTATAAACAGTTGGTGCATTGATAAAATCAAGTACATCCTGAAGAGAATAATCAGCTGCCATTACTCCTACTATATTTTGATTGTTTTGAATGATTCTTACAGTAGAAAAATTTAATTCTTTTGTCGAAGCCTCTTCATAAGGCATTATAATAGCAATACGCTCACCTGATTTAATCGCCAACTGATACCATGGCCTAACAGTTGGGTCAAAACCTTCTGGAGGAGTATAATCATTAATAACTAATTTTTTGTCTGAATAACCAGAATAAAGATATCGGATATTTTTATTAACTTCAGTTATTCTTTTATAAAGAGAAAGCGTTTTTTTCAAACTCTCTTTATCTTTATTTGCAAAAACAACATCTGGATCCTGAGAAAGAAATTCAACAGTATGAGTTAGTTCTCGAAAATAACCATCAAGAAATGTCACTACTTTCTTATTTTCTCCCTGGATATATCTTTCAGCAGAGATAAGACTATTTTTATATGAATTATAAAACATTGCAAAAATTACTAAAATTAATGCCCCCCCTGTAATCAAAAAGGTAGACAAAAATATTTGTTTTTTGATTGATTTTGTTTTCATAAATAAATACCTCTTTGTAAATAAGTATGAAAATGAATAAAATTACCACTAAAATTTATGATAATTTATTTTTTAAAAAAAATCAATAAAATTATATTTTTTTGGATGCGAATTTATTTTTAGGCAGATAAAAAGATAGAATTAGCCTAAGGGTAAGTTTTGAGTAATAAAGATAGAATGACCAAATTTTAGACATTTCATTAATTTTATAAGAATTTTATCTCTTTCAGGCAAAAATTTAAGTTAAATTTGAGTAAAAAGTAGTAGTTATGCTCTATTGAGCATGGGATATCTTGGGGCATCTCCTTCACAACACAAGCCTTTCTTGCCTTTAACTCCTCTATCTCATTTTTTAGTTCTTGTATCATCTTCATAAATTTCTCTTCCCCATAAGTTTCAATACCTATAAAATATATCTCAAGCAACTCCCTTATAAGAGTTGCTATGCTAAATGAATTCAACTGGTCATGCACAAGTTTCAATTCATTATACACCTCATCTGGCAAAAACACCCTTATTTTTTCAGAGGCAATTATAAATTTATAATCCTTATCCCGCCTTTTTTCATAAAGGTGTTTTTTCCTTAAAATCGGAATATGCACTAAGCAATACTTGCTTGGCTTTTTTATTTTATATGTTTTTATTTATAGGAAAAAATTTTTTAAATAGTAATTTTTATTTCATATCAAAAATTCGAGTAATAGAGGCAATCTATCAAGAAATTCAAAATTTTTATTCTTAAAATAAAAAAGCCCACAGAAAATATAATTTTCTGATGCTTCCTGTATATTATTCTTCTTTAAATTGTCATTTATCCTCTTAAAATTTCTTACAAAATCCTCAATTTTTTCTATTACTTCACTCTTAAATCTATCAAACCATACTTTTCCTCTTATTTTTAATCTTTTGTTGTATCTAACGGCAAAGGTTCCCAATACCCACTGCATTATTTTTGATAG
>DAONLM010000013.1:5361-30179 GCA_035406685.1 Spirochaetota bacterium | reverse complement strand
TATTTGTTGCTACCTTTTAAAACTTTTTATTCTCAATTTAAAAATTTTAAATATATTAAGATACTATCAAATAAAATTATTATTAAATTTTAAAAAAATTAAATATTTTAAATATAATTCTTGACCAAAAAAATAAAATTATGTTAAAATAAGAAAAGATTTATTTAATAAGGTAGAGGATGTAATGGAGTTATCTTCAAGAATCGTAAATAATGTATTAATTATTGATGTTATTGGAGAAATCGACATTTATAATTCCTCTAATATAAAAGAATTAATCATGAAAAAGGTAGATGATGGAGAAAATAAGATAATAATAAATCTTGCAAGGGTTAATTATATAGATTCTTCTGGCATAGGAACTTTTATATCATGTAATTCACTTTTAGCAAAATATAAAGGGGCACTGATTATAGAAAATGTAAATGACTCTATACAAAAGATATTTAGATTGACTCAGCTTGATTCTATATTATATATTGCTAAAAATGAAGAAGAGGCTTTAAATTTTTTTAAAAATAGATTTAATAAATAAAAAAAGGGGGATTAATTATCAATGAAAAAAAAATTATTTACAATGCTTTTTATTGCCTTATTTTTTATAGTTTTTTTTGCTTTAAACTGTAAAACCACTCCAAAAAAACCAGAGGATACAACCACAAGTACAACAACAACTACTACTACTACTACTATTCAAAAGACCGCAGAAAAACTAACTGATTCTCAAATAGATGAGGCAAAAGAGCTTATTAATAAGGCAAAGTCAGTAGGTGCTGAAAAATTTGATCCGGGTAATCTTAAAAAATCTCAGGATTATTTAGATGAGGCTATTAAATTAAGAGAATCAAATCCAGAAGAGGCAATCAAAAAATGGGAATTATCCAAAAAACATGCAACCGATGCTTATAATAATTCTTTAAAAACAAGAGCTGAAACAAAAAGAGCAGAGGTTAAAAAATTGATTGAGGATGCAGAGAAACTCGGGGCAGATACGTATGCTCAAGAAGATCTAAAAAAGGCAAAAGATCTATTCAATGAAGGTGATCAGTTTTTTGATAAGCAGGATTATATAACAGCATATACAAAGTATAGTGACAGTGAGGAGTCTTTAAAAAAGATAATCAGTAATATTAATAATCAAAATAAACAATATGAAAATAGAATTGCATACATAAAAAAGTTAATTGAAGAAGCAGAAAAATTAGGAGCATCTCAGTATTCGCCGACAGAACTTAATGAAGCAAAGAGTTTCTTAAATAAAGGAGAAAATGAATTCAAAGAGTTAAAATATAATGAATCAAAAGAATCTCTTGATGTAGCAGAAAAGAATGCTTTAAGTGCAATAGAAAAGACAAAATTTGCATTAAAAGAATTAAAGAGAAAAGAGGCACTAAAAGCGATAAAGGATGCTGGAAAAACTCTTGAAGATGCTTCAAAAATACCCCCACCAGATGAGAGTAAGGGTAAAAAGGATTATAAATTTGAATTTGATGAGGCTGAAAAGCAAAATTTAAATAATAATCCGCCAGACGATGTTAGCCAACCATCTACCTATAGTGAACTATTTAATAAGGCAATAGATTATATAAATAAGGCAAAACAGGCATATAAGAATGAAGATTATGACATGGCTATATACTATGCTAATATTGCAAAAAAGCTCGCTGAATCTTATAAAGATAGTGGGATAATGAAGACTTATAAAGTAAGGTTAATTCCAGAAAGAAGGGATTGTCTCTGGCGAATTTCAGAGTATAAAGATATATATGGAACTCCATTTTTGTGGCCAAGGATATGGAAAGCCAATAAAGATATAATAGCAAATCCAGATTTAATCTATCCTGGTCAGGTTTTAAAAATACCAAATATAGATTAATATTATAATTAAATTATAAAAAAAGGAGGCAGAAACAGGCCTCCTTTTTTTATCAATCTAATAAAATTATAAAACAGAAATTTTGATAATAAAAAATGGGGACTTTACGCCCCCATTTTTTATTGAATTAAGACTTACTTTGTTTAAATTATGCACTTCTCTTCTGTTTTTCCAGTTTCATAAGTAACAGGAACCGGATCAAAGAAATGGCATTTATCAATTGCAACAGCAAGCTCTACTGTTTCGCCTACTCTAAAAGTATGATGCGGATCGAGTCGTGCAGTTAATTGAGAGCCATCAGATGTTGAAAGATAAAGATATATTTCAGCCCCCAATGGTTCAATTACATCTACTGTTGCTTTTATTTTATTTTCTGAAACATCTTTTATCATTAAATCCTCTGGTCTAACACCAAAGGTTACCTCTTTACCAATATAAGGTTTTAACTTTTCCTGTTGTTGAGCATTTGGATAAATTGTAAAATCTTTATGAACTGCTATAACTCTTCCCCCTTCTTCCTTAATATTGACATTTACAAAATTCATTGGAGGAGAACCTATGAAGCCAGCAACAAATTTATTTGCAGGATAGTTATAGAGATTTAAAGGTGTATCTGTTTGTTGAATATGTCCATTATACATTACAACTATTTTGTCTGCCATTGTCATTGCTTCT
Organism: Spirochaetota bacterium; assembly: GCA_035406685.1. Lineage (GTDB taxonomy): Bacteria > Spirochaetota > GWE2-31-10 > GWE2-31-10 > MWDO01 > DAONLM01. The sequence goes on along the minus strand of DAONLM010000013.1, from coordinate 27,628 downwards.
ACCTGATCATGGGTTACATATATCATAGTTGTCTGAAGTCTTGAATGCAATTTTGAAATTTCTGCTCTCATTGTTACTCTTAATTTTGCATCAAGATTTGAAAGAGGCTCATCGAATAAGAAAACCTTTGGTTTTCTAACAATTGCTCTACCCATAGCAACTCTCTGTCTCTGCCCACCAGAAAGTGCTTTTGGTTTTCTATCGAGTAGAGATTCTATATGAAGGATACCAGCAGCCTCTTTTACTCTCTGATCAATTTCTGGCTTTGGAAATTTTCTTATCTTCAATCCAAATGCCATGTTATCATATACTGTCATATGAGGATAAAGAGCATAATTCTGGAATACCATTGCTATGTCTCTATCTTTTGGTGGAACATCATTCATTAATTTACCATCAATATAGAGTTCACCGCTCGTTATCTCCTCAAGACCAGCAATCATTCTTAAAGTAGTAGACTTACCACATCCTGAAGGACCTACAAAAACAACAAATTCTTTGTCCTTAATTTCAATGTCATTTTTAAATACAACATGAACATTACCAGGATAAATTTTGTCTACCTGTTTTAAAATTACTTCAGCCATTCCAAATCTCCTTTTAGTAAAAATATAATTTTTATAAAAATAATATTTTTTTTTATTATAAATGTCAAATATTTTTTTTATTTATTAATTTTTTCAAAAAAATATAAAATAAATTTTTCTTCTGACATATTTATAAAATCATGGTTTTGATTCTCATTTTTTAAAATTTGAAAAAAGTTATATTGGATTTTAGAATTATAAAATTTAATAGATTTAAAGTTATCGATATATTGAATAGGTATATCATTTTTTGTAATATTCAGTTTTAATAAATCTTTATAAATAGGTATATGTTTCTTATCTGTGTTCATATTAAATGAAGCATTCATTATTCTTTCCTGATTATTTTTATCAATAAAATATCTGATAAACTCAAGAGCCTCTCTTTTTAAAAAAGAATTCTCTCTAATTGTGATTATTTTTTGTGATAAAGAGGGATAAGGTAGATTTTTTATAAGGTATATGTTAAAATTTTCTTTGTCTATGTTAAATATTTCTGAAAAATTTTCAAAATCAAAATAAATTATCCCTTTCTTTAAGAAAAAATTTTTATCTATATTTTTATATTTTTCCATATATCTGTCTGTGAATTCTTTTCCATAATTATATTTATTATCAAATTCTGTAGAGAATACAAAGGCATTTTTAAGATTTTGGGTATCAAAATAAAAATTACTGCTATTTTTATCAGAAAAGATATCAAATAAAAAATAGTATTGAGTATAAGGAAAATTTGACAGTAATGGAGAAAAAGAGAGCATTGATTCATATACTTTCTCTTTTTTAACATTATTAGTTCTAACATACTGAATAAACTCTTCTATGCTTATTTCATTACTTTTTGAATTAATTTTATCTTTTCTTGCTACTATTACCGGAAAATCGACAGAATAAGTTAAATAAAATTTATTATTCTTGTAACTCTCTTTTATATAATTAAAAACATTTTCATTATCAAGGTATATGTCAATTTTTGAGTAATTTTTATTGTCTATTATTGTATCTAAAAAATAGAAGCCACATATAATATCATAATTTTTGATACTATTCTTTTGAACAAAATCAAATATGTTTAATTCATTAATATAATCTATTTTAACCTTTACAGAATGACTATTTAAATTAAAATTATCAACAATTTCATATAATAAAATATCATTTGTCAAAATATTCAAAATTTTAATATCATTTTTACAGGAGTTAAATAAAAATATAAGTAATAATAAAAATATTTTATTTCTCATTTTAGTATTTAAAAAAATAGAAAGAATATTATTTAGATTTATATTAAAATAAATAAGTTTTGTCAAATTAAAAATTTAAAACTGTAAAAATGGGTGCGATTTTATTTTTAGGCAAAAATTTTAATTTTTTTCTTAAATTTTGTAAAGGATTTTCTTAAAAATTTTGTGATTAATATATAGAAAATAATTTTTTGTTAAGGAGGATTTTATGAATAATATTCGTAAGATTTTAAAAAACTATAATTTTGAGCATGAGTTACATATTGTGGTTAATTCTGCTATGAAAAAAAGACTGGAAAATATTGCGAGGAAATTTAACATCTCTATTTCTGGGCTTATTGTGTATATCTTGCAGATATATCTTAATAGGGTAAAAAAGATATACTGTTTTGGTCCCGAAGATGGGAATAAATATGAAAGGATAAATTGGGATAGTAGGATTCATCTGTATCTGTCAAAACAGGATTACAGATTTTTGAAAAAGATCCATGCTGATCTTAATTTTTTCAGCATGGGTTGTTTACTGAGGAGAATTATCCTACTTTTTTTGGAAGAGTATGAGAAACTTGGGATTACCGGTGTTGAGATGAAGTGTAGTATAGTAACATTAAGGTTATTTTTGAGACTAACAAAGATGAAAAAGTGGAATAAGAGCAGAGAATTATCCCACTTTAAAGGGAATACCGCCCCCTTCTACAAGGCAATCTACAATGATTGCTACCAGGTAATAGGCTTTGAAACTTACTATTAGCTAAATTTATTAAAAATTCTACTAAAAAATAAATATAAACCATTCTCAAATAAAAATAACCTCAGGATAATTCTATTTTTTTAATTGCCTAAAAATAAAATCGGACCCCTAAAAATATATACTAAGAACATTCACCCCTATCTGAAAGTTTACAAGAGACCTAATTAAAAGTTGTGAATTGATAAAATAAATAAAATAAGGAGATTTTCAAAAAATAAAAAAATTATCTTTTATAAAGTAAAATATTTAATATAAAGATAAGGAGTATTATTTATATTAAAGGGGAAAATTTTAAAGATACCCCTCTATTCTTAAAGATAAATCAAGTTAAATTATTCTTAATATTCCAAAAAAAATCGAAATTGTTTAAGAATTTTTCTGTTAAGTCTGGATCAAAATATTTACCCTTTTCATTTATAAAAAAATTTATTATATCTTCCTTGTTATATGCTTTCTTATATACTTTATCAGTTGATAGAGCATCAAATACATCTGCAATAGCAGTAATTTTTCCATAGATACTTATTTCATCTCCTTTAAGTCCCTGAGGATAACCTTTACCATCGTATCTTTCATGATGCTGCAATGCAATAATTGCTGCTGTCTTAATTATCCTTCTATTAGAATTTTTAAGCATCTCATAACCTATTAAAGAATGTTTTTTTATTATAGTAAGTTCCTCATCTGTTAGCTCACTGGGTTTATTCAATATTGAATCTGGAATTCCTAATTTACCAATATCATGCATTGGAGATGCTAATTTTATTATTCTTGCATCCTCATCTAATAGACCACATAAAAGAGCAAGTTGATAAGAATACTCAGCTACTCTTTTAACATGAAGCCCAGTCTCATTTGATCTTGTCTCAACAATTTCACCTAATTTAAAAATAATCTCTTTTTGAGTATCCTCTATTTCCTGATTTAAATACAAATTATCATAGGCTATTGACACATTTGTGCAAAATATCTCTATTAAATTCTTTTCCCAATCATTTAATCTATCCCATCCTTCTATGTAAACCATATTTTCAGAATCATTTCTGCTCAAAAAATAACCAATATAATGATTATCAAAATACATACTCTTTCCATTTTTTCTTGTTAATTCTATATCCTTTATGATATTTTCTGGCATAACATCAGATACTTTTTTCTCTATAAATTTATCATATTCACCAGTTGCTGCAAGAATTAAGAAATCATTACTCTTCTCTTTTGTGATTGTAAAACCAGAAGCCTGACAGTATAAAGCATTTTTATTAATACTTAATAGAGAGGTAAGTTGAGATAGAATAGCATTAGCGAATTTTTGCATTGATTGTATTTCAAAAATATTGGCTGATGCCTCAATAATTTTTTGTAACCCTTTTTTATTGTTGTCAATAGTGACCATATCATTATATGTTCTTAAAGCAGAAATTATTGTTGTGTATAATTTTTGTGTTGTTAATTCTGTCTTTGATTTATAATCATTTATGTCATAATCTATAATTACCTTTTCTTCTGGTGCAAGTCCGGGTTGGCCGGTCCTTAAAACTATTCTAATGAGTTTATTTTTTAATTCTTCTCTGATATAACTTATTAATTTTAAACCAGCATCGTCTTCCTCCATTACTACATCCAATAAAACAATAGCAATATCAGGGTGTTCTTTCAAAATATCTTTTGTCTCCTTAGCAGAATAGGCACTCAAAAATTGAAGATATTTCTCCTTAAAAGAAAGATTATTTAATACTAATTTTGTTATTGTATGAACCTCTTTATCATCATCTACGATCAATATCTTCCAGTATTCTTTTTTATCAGATTTATCAAAAGAAGAGATCTCTTCTTCAGCAAAAATTAGTTCATCTTTTTCTGGAATATTATCTTTAATCATAAATCCCTCTTTTTAAATTGGTATTTTTATTGTAAAAATTGTATACTCCCCCTCTTTACTTTCACACTTTATAGTACCATTTAACTTTTGTGTTATAATATTATATATTATATGAAGCCCCAATCCTGTTCCTCCTTCACTCCTCTTTGTGGTCCAGAATGGGTCAAAGATCCTTTTTATGTTTTCTTTCTGAATACCTTTACCATTATCTTTATATATAAATAGAAGATCCCCATCATCTTTAACGACCTCAATGGAGATTTCTCCATTCTCTTTATACTCAAAACCATGAATTAAAGAATTCATTATCAAATTTGTAAAAATCTGTGAAAATAAGCCAGGGTAACTATCTATTTCAATATCAGCATCACAATTAATAACTATATTAATATCTTTCTTTTTTAATTTAGGTTTTAGACTTATAACTATCTCTTTTAAATATTCTTTAATATTAAATCCTCGTCTCTCTTCTGTGGTTTGGTCAACAGCAACTTTTTTAAAACTAGTTATAAGCTCAGCAGCTCTATTTAAATTTGAAAGTATTATATTAATAGAATCATTTGCAGTGAAAAGCATATTCTCTAATTCTGATCTTTTTAATTGATTATTCTTAAAATCATCTAATATCTTTTTTACATTTTTTTCAATAAAACTTGCTGCTGTGATTCCTACACCAATAGGAGTATTTATTTCATGTGCTACCCCAGCAACAAGAGAACCAAGAGAAGCCATTTTTTCTGATTCTATTAATTGTTGTTGAGTCTTTTTTAAATAGTCAAGTGTTTGTTCCAAATCTTTATTTATCTTTTCTAATTCTTCTGTTCTCTCTTTGACCCTTTTCTCAAGATCCTCATTTAATTTTTTTATCTCTTCTTCTGCTTTCCTTCTTTCTGTTATATCAATGCCAGTCCCTATTGTCCATATGATCCTGTCATTTTCATCTTTTATAAATGTATTATTCCATAAGACATATATCTCTTTTCCATCTTTAGTAACTATTTCACTCTCAAATGAACTTGATAAAATACTATTCAATAAAATTTCAAGAACGTCATTTGTTTCATTAGAAGAGACATTTTGTTTAAAAAAATCCCAGATAGACTTCCCTATTATCTCTTCTTCCTTAAAGCCAGTTATATCTTCACATTTTCTATTAAATTTAGCAATTTTACCATTTGAATCGATGACTATTATTAAAGCTCCCACTGTATAAATTATTTTATTTAGAAGATCACCAGAGTTAAAATCCTCTTTCTCTTTATTCATCTTTTTACTCTATTTGTCAAAAAATCTACACTCTTTATACATAAACTCTATTTTTTCTTAACAAGATCCTCTAGCTTGTCAAGATAATTATTTATTAAAGTCTTATATTCATAGGGAATTTTTTCTTCATAAAATTCAATACCAATACCATATATATCCTTTCTATTTGCAACATCCTCATACCTTACAATCTTTCCCTCAATTTGTAATGGCTCTGATTTCTCAATTAAAAAAAGATTAATCACAGCATCTTTATTCATTATAAATTTAGGAACACAAGATAAAATTATCATACATCCATAAGCTGATATGTTTTTAATAATGCATGGTCTTTTTATATTGTCAATTATAGCATACGATTTACTAGTAGTAAGTCCAATATCTGCTATAATTTTTCCTTCAAGATTAATTCTTAAAGATTTTCTCTTTTCAAAATTTTCAGCAGTCTCAATTATTTTCCCAAGTATCTCGATTAAATCATCTGGTGGTTTTTGAGTATATTCTAACGTCATTAAAAATGGGGCTTGAGTACTCGATTTCATCTTGAATATATTATACCCTTTTACCATTGAAGGGACAAAAAAAGTTATTGGGCTCTTTGCTTCCTTTGGAAAAAAAGAGAGCCTTAAATTAACAAAGTTATTTGCCTTTTTTATCTCTTCAAAACTATAAGTATCTAAGTTTATTATAACTTTTGCCTGCTTCATAGAGGCTGAATATAAAACACATGGACAGGGATCCCCCTTTATCTTTAAAAATACCTTTTTGGTTTCAAGTCCCACTATTTTAATTATTGACTTATTAAAAGCAACCTCTTTTGAGTTATATTTTTCATAATATTGTGACAATTTCTGAGTTGATAAATTTGCCATTACATCCCCTATTTACCAAAATAATATCTAAAAATAATCTAATTTGCAAGCAAAAAATTTAAATTTATAAATTATTTTATGATAAGTTGGATGTTTTATTTTTAGACAGTTAAAATGATAGACTTAACCTACTGTAAATTTTAAATAAGAGAGAAAAAAATATAAAAATCACCATAAATTTGAATTTTTATAAGAATTTTATTTCTTTCAGGAAGAAATTTGAGTTAAATTTGAGTAAAAAGTAGTCGTTAGTCTCTATTTGGCATGGGATATCTTGGCATCTACCCTCTACTCCCCCCTTCACCACACAAGCCTTTCTTGCCTTTAAAGCCTCTATCTCATTTTTTACTCTTTGTATCATCTTCATAAATTTCTCTTCCCCATAAATTTGAATCCCAGCAAAATATATCTCAAGCAATTCCCTTATAAGAGTTGCAATACTAAATGAATTTAACTGGTCATGCACAAGTTTCAATTCATTATACACCTCTTCTGGTAAAAATACTCTTATTTTTTCAATAGCATTTATAAATTTGTAGTCCTTCTTCCGCCTTTTTTCAAAAAGGTGTTTTTTCCTTAAAATCGGAAGCATTAATAAAATTATTTCTCTTACAATAACTGAAAAATTTTTATTATTTTTCTCTTTTAAGTTTTCAATTTTATTAAATAGAGCCTGATTTATAACAAAGTCAAACTCTTTCATAAAAATTTTCCTCCTCTTAAAAAAATATTTCTATATATTAATCACAAAATTTTTGAGAAAATCCTTTACAAAATTCAATAAGAAAAATAAAATTTTTTATATGAAAATAAAATTGAGATCAAAAGAATTAACTTCCATAATTTTTTATCTTTTGACAAAATTTAAAATTTAGTATACTTTTAAAATATATTATGGGTTATAGCTGTTTAAAATGTGAATATTTATCAAAAAGACCTGGCATAGGTAACTATTTTATCTGGAAATGTAATTACTGGGGACTTATCTGTAAAGAAATCCTTCCTCAATACATAGTAGCTAGTTCAATTGGAAGAAAATGCCCTTTTTTTAAAGAAAAAATAATAAAAAATCAAAAAAGCAATAATAATACCACTCAAGAAAATAACGGTAATATAGATATTATATGCTGATCTTAATAAGGATATTTAAATTTTATACGACAATTGTCGTAAATTAAAAAGGCTATCTATTAAGATAGCCTTTTTAATTTTTAATTTTATAAAATTCCTATTTTATCTCTTTAAGTAAAGCGTCTACTTTATCAGTCTTTTCCCAATTAAAAATTTCTCTACCAAAATGCCCATAACTAGCAGTATCCTGATAAATAGGTTTTCTTAAATCAAGAGTTTTTATAATGCCAGCAGGAGAAAGATCAAATACTTTTTTAATAGCCTCTTCTATTTTCTTTTCTTCAACCTTAGCGGTCCCAAATGTCTCAACCATAACAGATACCGGGAAAGGCACACCTATTGCATAGGCAACCTGAATTTCACATCTATCACAAAGCCCAGCAGCAACTACATTTTTTGCGACATATCTTGCCATATACGCAGCAGATCTATCCACCTTTGTTGGATCCTTTCCACTAAAAGCACCACCACCATGTCTTCCCATACCTCCATAAGTATCAACTATTATCTTTCTACCTGTTAATCCAGAATCACCATGAGGGCCACCAATAACAAATCTTCCAGTAGGATTTATAAAATATCTTGTATTTTTATTTAATAATCCAGTTGGCTCAAGAACTGGTTTTATAATTTTATTAATTATCTCGTCTTTTAAATCCTCATATCCAATATTTTCATCATGCTGATGAGAAACAACAACAGTATCAATTCTTATTGGTTTATATCCCTCATATTCTATTGTTACCTGACTCTTTGCATCTGGCCTTAACCATGTAATTTTACCCTCTTTTCTTAACTTTGATGCAAGTTCAAGAATCGAATGAGCAAATTTAATTGGTGCTGGCATTAATTCTTTTGTCTCATTGCAGGCAAAACCAAACATCATACCCTGATCACCAGCCCCTTGCTGACCTTCAAATTCTTTTAAACCAGTTCCAGAAACACCTTGTGAAATATCCGGGGATTGAGCATGAATTGTATTTAAAACAGCCATGGATTCATAATCAAGCCCATATTCTGGTTTATCATAACCAATCTTTTTTACTACTCCTCTTACAATTTCTTGATAATCAAGAATAGCCTTTGTTGTAATTTCTCCACCAACTAAAACCATACCTGTAGTAGTAAAAGTCTCGCAGGCAACCCTTGACATAGGATCCTGCTTTAGACATGCATCAAGAATAGCATCTGATACCTGATCCGCAAGCTTATCTGGATGACCTTCACTTATAGATTCAGAAGTAAATAGATATCTTTTTTTATTTTCAGAATTATTTGCCATTTTCTCTTCTCCTTTTCAATCCATAAAATTGGAAGTATAATATAATATTATTAAAAAAAAATCAAGATAATATTGACATAATTTCTAAAAATATATTAAAATATATCACTTTTTTAGTACGGAGAAATAATGAAGATTCTTACAGGTGTAGATTTAGTAAATAATTTAAAGATAAAAAAAATAATTGATAAGAAAAGCCCAGTTATTAATGAAATATTTTCAGAAAAAGAGATAGAATATTGTATGAAAAAAAAGAATTATGAAAATTCTTTTGGTATAAGATTTGCCGTAAAAGAAGCCATTATTAAGGCAACTGATTCAGATATTTTAGAATATGAATTAAATAAGATAGAGACAATTAATACAGAGAGCGGAAAACCAGAGGTTAAAATAAATATAGAAAGACTTAATAATAAAATAAAAAAATTATTAGGAAAAGATAATTTTACAATTACAATTTCTGCATCTCATGAAGATAATTATAGTATTGCTACTGTTTTAATATATTAATTCTAATATATTAATTCAAGGTAAAGGCTAAACTTATTCTTAGTTAAGTTTGATTAGAGAAAAATTTTGTCATAAATATTTTTTTAAAAATTTTATTTCCAGAACTTGAAATTTTGAATCAAAAGTAACTCTAAAATACTCATCAATTTAAAAAAAATTCAGGGTATAATCCCCAATATTTTATCCTTAGGAACTTGAATTTTTTGGCCTTAAATATAGTTAAATTATCTAAAGAGATAAAATGGATGTTAAATTTTCAAATTTTAGGTTAGTTATATATTCTATACTATTTTCTTTCTTATAAGATTCAAAAATTCATTTCTTGTTCTACTGTCTGACTTAAATCTTCCTCGTAAGGCACTCGTTACAGCATAACTATTCTGTTTTTGAACACCTCTCATCATTGTGCAAAGATGGTATGCTTCTATTACTACACCTACTCCAATTGGCTCTAAAATACTCTCAAGAGTTTCTGCTATTTGAGTAGTGAGTCTCTCCTGAATTTGAAGTCTTCTCGCAAAAAAATCTGTAATTCTGGATAATTTTGAAAGTCCTATGATTCTTTTATCCGGGATATATCCTATGTGACATTTTCCATAAAAAGGTAGTAGATGATGTTCGCATAATGAATAAAATTCTATATCTTTAACAATAATCATCTCATTATTTTCACTTTGAAAGAGAGCATTATTTACAATATCATCTAAATTCTGCTTATATCCCTTTGTTAAAAATTCATATGCTTTTTTTACCCTTTGAGGAGTTTTTCTTAAACCCTCTCGATCTGGATTTTCTCCTAATTTTATTAGTAACTCTTTTATTAATTCTTCCATATCCATATTTTAAATCCTTTTCTATTGATTTTACTGATAATAATTTATTTTTTCTGTTTTGTCAAAAAATATAATATTTACTAAATATCCATTAAAAAATATAAAAAGAAAAATTCTTGCATGACTGTTAATATTTGGTAATTAATACAACAATTGTCGTATATTATATCTTTTTACATAAAAATTACACTTTAATTATAATATAACGCTAATCTCTATTTTTTATCCTGAATATAAGCCCAATTGAAAATGTTAGGCTCATTAAACTTTCTGGATAAACTAATAAAGAATGCAAAAACCCCATTCTATATTTAATACTTCCAACAAAACTCATATAAGTAGTAATTTTTGTTCCCAAAGATAATCCGGTTTCAAAAAAACCAGAAGCATAATAAGAAATTAACATTGTGCAATGTTGAAACCCGGAACCACTGAATATTTTTAGAAATATTAAATTCCATTCATATTGAAAAAAAAGTTCAATAGCATTATAGATAATGGTCCCTTCTATTGGATATGAGTTTGGATGAATGACACAACCACTTCCAATGTATATCTGAATTCCAAAATACCTGATAATAAAAAATGAAATATAAAAATCAAGAACAGGTGTCCCCCAATATGCACCATCTCTATTTAAATGGTTTTTAAATTCTCCTAAGTAAACACCACAGCCTGCATCTATTGTAAAATCAATAAGATAGGTTGGCTTAATTTTTTCATACGAATTAAGATAAAATAAAAAAATTAAAAAAAATAAAATAATGACTATCTTCTTCATGTCGTTAATTTTAACAATAAATTACTATTTTGTCAAAAGGGATTTCTTATATGATAATTAGTAGGAAAGATTTCTTTTTAAATGAAAAAAGTAAATATTTTGTAAAATAATTCAAATCTTGTAAAGGATTTCTTTCAAAAATTTGTGATTAAGATATAGAAAGTATTTTTTTAAAATTTAGGAGGTTAAAACAATGAAAGAATTTGATTTTATGTTAAATAAAGATTTATTTGATAAAATTAAAACTTTAAAAGAAAAAACTGATAAAGATCTCTCTACACTGATAAGAGAGATTATAATTTTAATGCTCCCTGTATTAAGAAAAAAACATATTTATGAAAAAAGAAGAGAGAAAGACTATAAGTTTATAAATGCTAATCAAAAGATTAGAATCTATCTACCAATAGAGGTATATAATGAGCTGAAACTGGTACATGACCAGTTAAACTCATTTAGTATAGCAACCTTAATAAGGGAGCTACTAGAGATATATTTTGTATGGATTGAATACCAGGGAGAAAAAGAGTTCATGAAAAGCATAGAATTATTAAAAAAGGAAATTGAGGGGTTTAGAAAAAGTAAGGCATGTATTGTTAAGGAAGGTTCCCCAGATATCCCAGCCCCGACCAGCTCAGATGACTACTTTTTGCTTAAATTTATCTCCAACTTTACCCTTAAAGAGATAAAATTTCTATAAAACCACCTCTTTTCTTATAGTTTTTACTTTATTCTTACTCAAACATAAAATAACACTAAGAATAAATTTATTTTTATCTTAACTCAATAAAATTTTGACAATATAATACCACCTCTTTTCCACTATCTGTATAATTTGCTAACAAAAACCATTTATCATTCGCCCAAACCGGAGCTTTTGGAATAACAGATATATCTACAATCTCACCATCTCTTTTTTTATATCTACCAGATATTTCTCTTTTTTCAATTATTGCCTCTCTAATTACAGCAGAGATAAATTTATAAATTCCAGCACCACAAAAGCCATATTTTTTAATAAGAGTATCAATATTTTTATTTCTAAATTCCTCTTCATCTATTAGACTAAAAAAAACCTTCATCAATTGTTCTGTATCAAAACCAGCCCTATGAAATTCATTATCAATTTCTAAATTGTATCTTTTTACCATAGACTCTAAATTATGCCTTTTCTCATAAGGAAAGGCACTTCTTGCCATTTTTAATGTATCTATTGCCTTCCAGTCTTCATAGATAAATCCAAGTCTAGCCATCTCCATTGATAAAAATCCTATATCAAAACTTGCATTATGAGCAACAAGTATTGCTTTACCAATAAAATCCAATAACCTTTTGGCAATATCAGAAGAAAATATTGGCTTATCTTTAAGAATCTCATCATCTATATTATGAATACTCTTTGCCTCTTCTGGAATAGGCATTTCCGGATTTAAGAGCATCTCCAATCTATCAATTATATTGCCATTTCTCACCTTTATCATTGCTATCTCTATTATTCTATCTCCACAGAAAGGATAAAAGCCCGTTGTTTCAACATCAAAAAAGACATATTCATTATTAACTATATTTTGAGAAAAAATTGAAAAAACTCCCATAAAAACCCCTATCTTTATTTAATGTTCATTATGAATATATTTTTAAAATATTATCTCTTTTAAATCTTCAATGGACTTAAAAAAATAATTACTTTCTTTTTTCATATATTCTATAATTTTAGAAATATTATGTGCCCAAAGAGCAGCACCAAATTTTACATTACTATTTTTAGCCATTATTAAGCCAGATTTTAAATCATCAATAATAAGAATTTCCTCAGGGGATATCTTAAATTTTTCTATTACCTCTAATACAATGTATTCACTCGGCTTTCTTTTTTTTTCATCTTTATCCCATCCAAAGATTAAATCTGGCATAAAAGAGACCCTTCTGTAATCTCTTTCTATTATATCTCTATCAGAATGCGAGGCAACGACAATTGTCCCACCTTTTCCCTTAAACTCTTTTAATAGATCAATAAAACCATCAAAAAATTCTGGCATTCTATTTTTTATAAACTCTCGCCAAATATTATATTCAACAATTAACTCCTCTTCATTCATATTTAATTCATTCCTAAAAAAATTACTAAGGCCAGGATCAAAATTTTTAATAAAATATTCTTCAAGTGAAAGAATATTATGCTTTGGCCTTAAAATCTTCATTGCCTCAATATATGCTGGATAATGAAGAAAAGGAGTACTATTAACAGCTGTATCATCATGATCTATTATTAAACATTTAAATTTCATTTATAATTCCTCTATAATATAACTCTTTTCTGGTAGAGTAGTTCCAGAAATCTTTATTCCACACTTACATAAATTAATCGCACTCTCTATATTCTCTTCATTGTTATAATAAATATTTGCTATTGTCTCATTCTTTTTTACCTTACAATTATATTTCTTAAAAAACTCAATTCCACAATAAGGATCAATTATATCATCTAATTTTTTTCTACCAGCACCTAAAAGCATAGCAGCAGTTCCAAAATTAAAGGCATCTATCTCCTCAATATAACCTTCTCTTTCTGCTTTTAATTCATACTTATATCTATAACCAGTGTTATAAATTTTTTGAATATCTCCTCCTTGAAGTTCTACATTTTTCTTAAAATATTCCAGTGCCTTTCCACTATTTATTGAGTCAATTATAAGAACCTTAGCATCCTTTTTATCTTTTACCTTACCGGATAGTAAAAGCATCTTTTCTGCAAGCCTAACTGTGATCTCTATTATATCTTTTGTTAAAGGATTATTATCATCATACTTTGAAGATAATATCTCATAGCACTCTTTTACTTCTAATAAATTGCCAATTGTCCTACCGAGAGGTTGATTCATATCTGTAATTAAAACTTCTGCTTTTTTACCTAATAAATCAACTGTCTTTATTATTGAATTGGCAAGTTCTCTTGCCTGTTCTAAACTTTTCATAAATGCTCCTTTCCCGGCCTTTATATCCATAACAAGAGCATCTATCCCTTCTGCAATCTTTTTAGAGACAATAGATGAGGTAATTAGGGGAATAGATTCAACGGTTCCAGTAACATCTCTTAAAGCATACATCCTCTTATCAGCAGGTACTATTTTATCTGTCTGACCCATCATTATATAATTACATTCTCTAAGAATTTTTATAATCTCATCATATTCAAAAGAAACTCTATATCCTTTAATTGATTGAAGCTTATCGAGTGTTCCACCAGTATGTCCCAATCCTCTACCACTCATCATTGGCACCTTTACACCACAGGATGCAACTATTGGAGCAAGTATTATACTTATTTTATCCCCTACCCCACCAGTAGAATGTTTATCCACCTTTAACTCTTTTATCATTGAAAGATCTATTTTATCCCCAGAATCAATCATTGCCCTTGTAAGAAATGCTATCTCATTAAAAGTCATACCTTTTAAAAAGATCGCCATAAGTAAGGAAGCCATCTGATAATCCGGGATATTAGAAGAAACATACTCTTTTATGAAAAAAGATATCTCTTCTTCTGTTAATTCTAATCCATCTCTTTTTTTTATAATAATATCTATTGCTCTCATGTTTTAATGTTAATATCAAAGATTTAAGAGTCTGTCAATTTTATTTGTTTATAATAAAATATTATTTTAATTTTAGTTCAAAATAAGAAATATAAATTAAAGTTATACTATATAATTTTTAATAGATATCCCATGGGGATATCCCCCTTGATTTTTTAATATAATATAAAATAATCGTTATATTATCAAGATATCTCCTATTATATATTAGGATATCCCATTTTTAAAACAAAAATTATATAAAAATAATTAAGAATTTTTTTAGAATGCCGATCTCTTTAATGATATTTTAATTTTTTAGGAGGCCAAGGATGGCGATTAATCTATCAGTTGATCAATCAATTCAATTAAAATCAATTTTAATTAGTCTTGTATGTATTTTTGAAAAACTACTCGATATTACGAGACAACGGCAAAAATCAATTCTTAATATGGAATGGAATAATGTATTCTATCTTGCAAATGAACAGGCTGAGATCGTTGAATTTTTAAACAAAAAGGATAATGAATTAAAAGAATTTTATGGAGTATTAAAAAAGATTGAAGACAAGGACATAATAAATTTGAAAAAAAAGTTAAAAGAGATGGTAGAAGAATATAAACAGATGGAATATACTAATTCTCAACTCTTAAATGATCATCTTTTTACAGCAAAACAAAAGCTTGAGAAACTCTTCAATATAAAAGGAAACAATGATACATACACAAGAGAGATGAAAAAAACCAGCAATATCTGGGAAAATAGTTCTGTTGTATTAAACAAGGTAATTTAAGGAGGCATTTATGGTATCAACATTTCATGGAATAGAAATGGGAAAAAGATCTTTAATAACTCATACTCAGGCAACGAATGTCACGGGTCATAATCTTAACAATCTTAATACAGAAGGATATACCCGTCAGGTTATTAATTTACAGGAATATGAGCCAATATTTATGCCAGATATGACAAGAGAAGAAAGAGCAGGACAGATGGGACAGGGGGTAATTACTCAAAATATAGTAAGAGTAAGAGATGTCTTAATTGATAATAGACTGATATTTGAAAGAAAAGATCTTGGCTATTATGAAATAAGAAATAAATATATTCATCAAATGGAATTAATATATTCTGAACCGACTATTTATAATGATTCAAAGCTTACCACAAATTTAAGAAAGGCATTTGATGATTTTATGTCTGGCTGGCAGGATTTAGCAAATCATCCAGATGAAAAGTCAGCAAGAACAGTTTTACTCGAGAGAGCAAATATTCTTACTCATAGTGTGAGACTTCATTATAACCAATTTACTGATTTAAGGAATAATGTTGATCTTGAAATACAAAATAGAGTAAATGAGATAAATGATATAGCAAAAAAAATTGCACATCTTAACGATAGAATTTTACGAAGTGAAGCAATTGGAGATAATCCAAATGATTTAAGAGATGAAAGGGATAGGCTAATCGATAAATTATCAAAGATAGCAGACATTCAGATATCAAGAGAGGATAATGATGAGCTAATTATCTATATCGGTGGAAGACATCTTGTTCAGGGACAGAAATATGAAAAATTAAATCTTGTGGCAAATGCAGAAAATGACGGATATTATGATGTTTACTGGAAGGATGGCGAAAAATTGGTTGTAAGAGGTGGAGAACTTTCCGCACTACTCGAATTAAGAGATGTTGATCTTTACTATGAAATAAAAAAGATTGACTCTTTTGCAGCAAATGTTACTGATCTTGTAAATGAGATTCATAGAGATGGGTTTGGACTAAATAGTAAAACTGGCAATAACTTTTTTGTTGAGTTTCCTTTTGTAACAGATCCAGCAGGTAATTATGATAGAAACAGAGATGGGGTAGATGATTCTACTTATATATTCAGGGTCTCTGGTAAGAATAAACTCGAACTTTATGATAAGATTGGCATAAGAGGGACAATGAATATAAATGGAATAGATATTGCCTATTATGAAACAGATACACTCGAACAGGTAATAAGAAGGATTAATGAATCAGGGGCAAGGGTAAATGCTTTTTTAAATCCTCAAAGCAAACTAACAATAAAAGCAGATTACGAGTTAAATAGAGAAAATCCAGATTTTGTAATAAGAAATTTAAGAGACGATGGTTTATTCTTGACTGGATATGCTGGTATATTAAGAGAATCTGGCGATGCTGGTGCATTTAACTGGGAGAATATAAATCAGGTAAATCAATTTGATAATCTTGCTCAATGGAGTGTCGCACCTCAAGTTCATCCATCAGCATATATGGAAGTAGATCAAAAGATTAAATCAGATATCTCTTATATTGCAGCAGCAAGTGGAATTGATACAAATGGTGATGGAATAAAAGATCTATCAAATGGTGTGGGGGATTCTGAAAATGCTTTAAGAATTTCTTCTTTAAAACACTCAAAAGTTATGGTTGGAATGTCTTTAACTTTCTCAGAATATTTTGAAATGATAATAGCAGATATAGGATCAAGAGGTAGTCATGCTGAAAAAGGATTTAAGAGCGCTGAACTTCTTGTACAAAATCTTGAAAATATAAGAAAGTCAATAAGCGGTGTCAATGTTGATGAAGAATTTGCAAATCTTATTAAATTTCAGCATGGTTATAATGCAAGTGCAAAATTTGTTGCAGAAGTCGATAAAATGATTGAAACTATAATTTTTAGATTAGGAGTATAACTATGAGTATTTACAGAATAAGCACAAATATGCCAAATGAAAATGGAGTATTTCATTTAAATAATAGAGAATATTCTATGGATAAGGTAAACCAGCAAATTAATACTGGTAAAAAAGATAGACTGCCAAGAGAGAATGTTGTGGATGTTACTCAGGCAATGACAATTCATACTAAAATTCATAAGATAGATCAGTATATAAGAAATATACAGGATGGCGAATCTGAAAGATCTCTTATTGAAGTAAAGATTAATGATACAATTCAAATTTTACAGAGAGTAAGAGAACTTGCCGTTCAGGGGGCAAACGGCATATATACAGAAGAGGATAGAAAAAAAATGGCAATTGAAGTTGATCAATTGTTAAGAGATGTTATCCTTAATGCCAATTCAAAGTATAAGGGCAATTTTCTTTTTAGTGGATATCAGAAATATACAAAACCATTTGAGACATTAGAAGGGGCTGTGAGAGGCATAAATCAATCAATGATAAAAGAGGTAAGATATCTTGGTGATAATGGTAAACAATTAAGAGAGATGGATACTGGTGAATACATTGCAACAGGCATGCCAGGTAGTGAAGCATTCTGGGGAGAACAATTTCAGATATATTCTGCTGTAAATACTGCCAATTTTAGATTAACACAGGATCAGGTTATTATGATTGATGGCAATAGAATTGAATTTAAGGCTGGCGATAATATTTATGCTATAATGGATAAAATAAATAGATCCCCTGCTGCTGTTACTGCTTCTGTTGATATTGTGAATGGTGGACTTGTATTAAAGACAACAAAGCCTCATAAACTTGAACTAGCTGACATAGAGGGTGGTACATTATTACAGGATCTTGGAATACTCGAAAAAGGAAGACAAATAGGACCAGATAATTATGAACCAACAGCAACTGTAATAAGTGGATCTATCTTTGATATCTTAATTGGGTTAAGAGATGCTTTTTTACAGAATAATCAGGAGGATATAGGAGGAAGATTTTTAGGAAGTATTGATCTTGCAATAGATAATCTTACTTATCATATAGCTGAAACAGGGGCAATAGATAATAGGTTGAAATATTTAGAAAAAAGACTTGGTGATGATAAGATAGCATATACAGAGACATTGACAAAGATAGAAGATGTTGACATTGCTGAAGCAATTACAAATTTAAATATGCTTGAATTTGCTCATAAGACAGCATTAGGCAGTCTTGCAAGAATAACAAAAACCACACTTATGGATTTTTTAAGATAGATAAATCTTAATTTTAAAAAGTAATTTTTAGTTTATAATTTATTAAATTAAGTTTATTTTATACAATGGGATATCCCATGTATTTGAGGGGATATCCCATTTTTTTATATAGATATCCTCCTTCAAAAGAATAGGATATAAAAATCAATTAAATCATAGAATAACTGTCGTACTTACTATTCTAAGAAATTTATGATCTCGTCGTATATTTTATCTCTTTCAATATCTGTTGTTGAAATATGCCTTGAATTCTCAAGCCATAAGATCTTTTTATTATTGCTCTTTATCTTTTTCATAATTATTTCTGGTACTTTTGGGTCAACGGCTTCATCTTTTTTTGATTGTATTACAAGAACTGGTGAATCTATATTTTTTAAAGATCTCTTTGTTAAAGAGCCAATTTTTATTAGATCTATTATTGTTTTGGTTGGCGAACCTACATACTCATGCAAATATTCTCTTGCTTCCCCCTCTTTTATTATCCTCTCAGGTCTAAATCTAAATCTTGGCAGTAATGGCCTTAAAAAAAGAACAAAATAGGCAAATTTATTTTTAGGAATTAATGCTGGTGCAATACATACCACTCTATCTACTTTATATTTAGAAGCAAGATATAAAGCAAGAGAGCCCCCCATAGATAAACCAACTACACTTATTCTATCGTATTTCTCTTTAAGTTTATTATAACTATCTTCTGCATCTTTTATCCAATCTTTATAAGTTGCTTTCTCCATATCATAAAGAGTTGTCCCATGTCCTGTCAACATTATATTATAAACTGTCCAACCTTTTTGATTCATTAATAAAGCCAACTCTTTTAAATGAGAAGGAGAACCAGTCCATCCATGAATAAATAGAATTGCTCTTTTATTATCACCTTCTTTATAAAAAGGTTGTATATTTTCTAAATTATTCTTTGGATTAACTTCAAATTTATAAGAAGGTATATCTACTCTTTTACTGCACGATAATACTAACACTAATACCAATATTAATAAACTTAAATTTCTCATATAAGTATAACTCTACATTAATTAAAAATTAAACTTATACGCTCTTTTTCGTTGATTTTCTCCCTCTTGTTCTACCACTTTTTGTTTTTTTAGAAGAGGAAGTAAACGGGTAAGGAATTCTTCTTGCTCTACCATTACTATCAAAAATTACACCTTCACCCCATCTTATCATTTCTGGTGCCTCTGTTTCTACCCATTCTTTCAACCTTTCAAGAGTGGTTGAAAATTTCGCAATTAGTCTCATTAATTTAAATTGGTCTTCCTCATGTCCCTGTCTGTATATCTCTTCAAAAGTAATGTCTGGTTCTACAAGTAAAAATGGACAATATAGAGAAATCTTTATTTTATTCAACGGATATAAAAGTTTTGTCTCAATTGTAATAGGGAGATTCTGATCCCTGATTAAATTAAAAGATATTATCTCATAACATTCCTCTTTTCCAGCATATATTTCTTCAAGCATCTCATCGATTACTTTTTTTATTCTATCATAAAGCATATTAAACCTTCCTTAATATATAAAATAAATATATTATATCACTTTTTTAAAAATATAAAATAAAAAATTAAAAAGTCAAAAAAAATTAAATTTTCTTTAAACTTTTTTGCAAAAAACTAAATTTTATATTATAATTATAATATAAAATTATAAAAAGAGGGAGAACTATGAAAAGAATTTTTTTTATTTTGTGTTTAACTATGTTTTTTTTATTTTATCTAAATGCTCAGGATTTATCAAAATTTAATTCTGACCAAAAAATTATCATCTATGGTTATACCATTTTACTGGATGGAAAGAGTGATACAATAGACGACATCTCTCAGGAAGAAATAAAAGAGCTTAATAACATCTTAATAACCGCAGATAATGATTATGACATCATAATGGACGATCTTACAACAAAAACAAAAGGTAAAATGAATAATATCAAGCCAGAAAGTTATTACATAAGGTATGAGATTATTAGAGATTATAAGGCAAAACTTGATATAACAAAGATTGATAAAATGGTTGTTGAACTACAAAAAAAAGGTAAAACTCCTTCTGAAATAAGAAGCATTCTTATAAGTTTATTAACAAACTTTTGTAAAGGTGTTGATACAAAATCAAAATATGCAAAGTATCAGGAGAGTCTTGATGTTATTACAACTCTTTTTATGAAGCTTTTGGACTCTCCAAATGTAACTCAAAGTATTTTTATTGTATTACAGGACGAAACTGTAAAAAAGTATATTTTAAATCATTAATTTTATGGAAAAAGATAAAATACTACTTGTTGAAAACTCAGAGTTAATGACCTCTTTTCTAAAAGAGAAGCTTTCCCAATTTGGATTTGAGGTCATTACCTCTCATGATACTTTTGATGCTTTAATTAAGTTAAAAAATAACATTCCAGATTTATTGATAATGGATTACTATTTTATTAAAAATTCAAAGATAGATTTTTTAAAAGAAAAATATGAGAATAAAACAGTAAAAGATATTCCTATTATACTTACAGCATCAAAATTAGATCTTGATTCTCTATTTAATATTGCAAAAAACAAGATATATAAAATTTTTCTAAAACCAATTCTTATTGAGGATCTTTTAAATACTATTTCAGAATTAATGAAAAAGAAGTTTCTATTTGATAAAACCCCTTGTATAATAGATGTAACTTTAAATGATAATATTTTATTTATTGATGTTGCAAAAGGCTTGAATGTAGATAAAATCGATTCTTTAAAATTTAAGATTTTAGAATTAAAAAAACTTTATAAGATAGAGACTTTTAAAATTCTTCTTATTATAACTGATTTAGATTTACAGGAATCTGATTATAAAAAATTTTATAACCTTATAGAAACTCTCTTAAAGTATGGCAATACCAATATAGGATACATAAAAATTTTAACACATATCAAACAAATAAAAGATATCATATCAAAAAATGAAAAGTTTAAATATCTTGAAATTACCGACAATGTGGATGATGCTATTATAAAACTTACAGATACAGATATTGAGGAATTGCTTGCTACTGCAAGCACAAAAGAGGATGAAGATAGAAATACTTTTTTCTGGAAGAATGAACTTAATAATTTTGAAATAAATGCTGATAAACTTTTAAATATTAGTGAAGTAGAAAGAGTAATAAGAGCCTGTATAATCGATGATGATCCATTTATACTTGAATATATAAAAGATTCATTGATCCAGACAGGCTGGTTAATAAAGACTTATAATAATGCAAAAGATTTTATAGATGACTTAAAAAATTTTACCCCAGATATTCTTTTTCTTGATATAATGATGCCGGTAATGAGTGGTTTTGATCTTTTAGAATACATAAAAAGAAAGAATTATACTTTTCCAGTAATAATTTTATCTGCTCTTTCTCAAAAAGAGACTGTAAAAAAGGCATTGAGTTATAATATAAAAAGTTATATTATAAAACCAGTTGAACCGGATTTGATTTTAAAAAAGGCTTATGAAGCTTTAAACATGGATTTTTAAAAATAATATAATATTCACTTATCTTATGGAAGTAAAAGGGGATATTTTTTAAAATAGAAAAGATATCTGAATAGAATAACTATA
>DAONLM010000013.1:0-5261 GCA_035406685.1 Spirochaetota bacterium | reverse complement strand
ATAATCTTTATGACATATGTCGTATTATAAAGGAGATATCCCCTTTATAATAGGGATATCTGAAAGATAAAATATAAAAAGATATTTTAATAAAATAACTATAATTTAATAAAAAACTAAACATCTATATATCCGATAAGATAAATACTTATAAATCAGAAAATAGAGACTCTCTATAAAATTTATTCTATCATCATTGTAAAAAAGACCTTGGCATCTTTTAGAGTATTTGTTATACTTGAATATTCATTTGGGCTATGCATCGTATTATCTACTGTTGACCATAAGGCTGCTGGTATTCCGAGTTTTCTAAAAAAGGCAGCAACAGTCCCACCGCCAATGCCTACGGGTCTTGGAGTCTTTCCAGTTACCTTTTTTATAGCATTCTTTAATAAACAAACTACCTCACTATCTTCTGAAGTTGGAGGAGCAGCCTGAACAAATTGAGGAGTGGATATTTCTATTTTTACTCCAAATTCATTCTCAACCCCTTTTGCAATTTCTTTTATATCATTTAGAACATTATTTAAATCATAGCATGGCAGTATTCTACAATCAAAACCCAATGTCTCTTCGCCGGGAATTGTATTCATATTTATTACAGAACCAACTCTTTTTGTTGGCTCAAATGTAGAATAGGGAATATCAAAAAGCTCATTTCTTTCATTATATATTTCTCTTAATTTATCAATTCTTATACAAAGATGTGAGGATGCCCTTGCTGCATTAATCCCCTTATCTGGTCGAGAGCCATGAGATTGTTTCCCAATTATTTTAAAGAGTGCCCACAATATAGACTTTTCCGCAACTTCAATAAAATTTCCCTCTGGATCACCAACATCAGGCGTAACAATAAGATCATCTTTGGTAAATATATTAGTATTCTCTAAAATCCATTCAATACCATATTGACTCCCAACCTCTTCATCTGCAACAAACATTAACTTAACATTGTATTTAGGAATAATCTTATTATCAAGAATGACTTTTGCTGCTATCAAAGAGCTAACAAGACTCTGTTGATTATCCTCTGTCCCTCTACCATAAATTTTGTCATCTTTTACAACTGCTTCAAAAGGATTAGTATTCCATAATTTTATCTCTCCTTCTGGCACAACATCAAGATGAGTAATAAACCAGAGATTTCTATTAATCTTTCCATTTATGGTAGCAATTAAAGTTGGCCTTACCTTTGAAACAACTCTTTGATCCGGAACAAGAATTTCCTCAATCTTTGAAAATCCCCAGTTTGATATAAATTTTTTAAGCCATAAGAATTTTTCATACTCTCCATCCCCACCATTTTCTGGATTTATGGCTTTTCTTTTTGTCAAATTGGATTGAAGTTCTATTACAAGTTCTCTTAAGCTGTCGATATAATTAAAAAAGTTTTCCATATCTCTCCTTTTATATTTAAATTTTAAGTATTTTAAAGAATAACATATATTATATAAAGTTATATAAATTGAATGGGATATCCCCCTGTATTATGCAGATATCCCCTTTTAATTTAAGGGGATATCAGACTTACTACCACCAGATATCCATTCTTTTATTTAAAAATTCTTAAATTAGACAGATATCTCATATTTACTCTTTTCTAAATATATTATCTTATCCCCTTTTTTAATCTTTTCATTAAAACGAGGATTAAGAATAACATTGTTTTCTCTTAAAATTCCGAGGGGTATTTTTTTCTCTTTATTATAAAAAGAGATAGTAAAACTCTTAAAATCCATATCTATATTTTCACTTATTATTTCTCCAGTAACTATATCAACACCACCCTTTTGAATAAGTTGATTAAAGACCTCTATTATTTCATTATTTATCAATGCCATATTTAGAATCTTTGATATTACAAGCGTTCCTATTACATAATTAAATGAAGAACTCGGAATCTTATTTATAACATCCTCACTTTCTGGATCTACTATTTCTGATATTAACTTCACATTTACATCTGGAAAAACATTTTTATTTATGTTTATTATTTTTAATAATTTAAATAAAGTATCAGAATCAATCTTTGTGCTATCACTCTCTTTAAATCCCTCCTCATCTGCCAGTATTATTATTTTATCATAATCTTTAAGTTTTATCTTATCTATAATATCTTCTTCAAGATTAAAAATACACTGATTATATTTTATTAATTTTCTATCTTCTTCAGAAATTATTCCTTCGCAATTAATATTAAACCATTCATTAAATTCATCCTCTTCCATTATAGAAAAAATATCTATATTTGTATCTATTTTTGAAAATTCTTCAATTACAAACGGTAATCTATTATTTACACCAATAATAGCCACTTTCTTTAAATTATTAATATCTGAAATCTCTTTTACATTTATCATAGAATTTGATTCTATTTTATACGGATAATTTATATCTATTGATTTATAATTTTCAGCAAGAGTTATAATCTTATCATTTTCTCCTATTATAAAATCACTATCTGGAATCATTATCGCCTTTTTATCTCTTATTACCCCTATTGGTATTGAATTATTATATACTAAAATAACTTCTCCAAACTTCTTACCAACTAACTTTTTATTTGTATAGAAATGAAACTCATTTCCTTCATAACTTAAAAGTTCCTGAAATATATGGTAAAAGGTAGGATTAAGACATAGTAAAGATAAAAATTTAGCAGAAAAGTAGTTATCATTAAAAAACATTGTCTCCTTATCTTTAAAATACTTTATATATTTACTATTATTATAATCCATAAAATTAGCAATAATAGAAGGCATCTTTTTACCCTTAAAAATAGAATGAATTGTGACATAACTCTTTATTATAAAAGAGTCGTGAATATAGTTTAAATCCCCACCTTCTATTGAATTGTCACAGAATATTAAAATTATTCTTGCCTTTTCTATGGCTAATTCCATTAATGTCGAACTTTTATAAGGTTCTCCAGATCTTAAAATAACATCTAATAATCTATATCTTTTAGATAGCTCCCTTATATCCTCTAATTGATTTTCTGTAAGAACCACAACTTTTACTTTCTCTTTTTCTGTTTGACAATAGATCTCAAGCTCATTAAAAATATATTGAACAAGATTATTCCAGCCCAAAATAATAAAGTGATTATTCTCAAAAACCTTACCTCTACCTTCCTTTATACTATCCAGTATCTGTTGAATTTTAGAAACAACTATAGCAATTAAAATACCGTTAAATATAATTATACCAGTAGTAGTAAGTATAAGAGAAATTATTTTAATGGTATAGCTTTCATTTTGAATGGTATAAAGGCTATCTGGCCCAAAAATAGTTAAAATAGAAAACCAGAATGGATTGCCCTGTTCAAATTGAATATTCATAAGAGTAAATAAAGAACCAAAAGAGATTACGAGTATCAAGATAAAGACAAGAAGCATAAGTATCTGTTTTGCAAATGATTTTTCAAGTTGCTTTTTCAGAAAATAAGAAAATTTTTCACCGAGAGAACTCCTTATAAATGTAAAAAATCTCATTACTCTTATAACTCTTGGAAGTCGTAATAATCTCATATAGGTAAGATTTAATCCCTGTACATTTGTAAATAACATCTCCCATGGAATTACTGCTATCCAGTCTATTATGTAATTTAAAAAATATTCTTTTTTACTCTTTACAGAAAAAAATCTTATTGACAATTCAACCCAAAAAATCACACAAAATATAAAATTTAAACTTTCAAGCATACTATTCTGAATAATAATTGAAGATATAGCAATAATTATTGATATTGTAATTAACAAAAATACTATTATTTCAATAAGCGGCTTTTTTAAAAAATCCTCTAATTTTTTAGAATAAAGCATTTTTTTCTCCTAAGTAAAATATTTGATATTATTATAATTTACTAATTTCATTTTGTCAAAAGATATATAAATTATTTTTAATAATAATAAAAATTATTAATTTAAGTAGCAATTTTTTAGATTCCTACAAAAGTCAATATAAAATCCATACACCAGAAAATCTTTTGAATTGTCTTTATTAGTTAAAGAATATCCGTTATTTTATGGGATATCCCCTGTTAAAAATAAATATATCAGTAAGATTGCAATAATTTCATAAAACCATAAAGAGTCTATTGCCTCTTTTTAAATAATATCTTCTTTATTAAAGACTTTATAGGTGTTAAAAAATTCTTTCTACTCTTTTTTATCTTATTAAATTCTTTTTTCTCAATGAGAGCAGATAAAATTCCAAGTAATGAAAAAGAATCAAATCTATTATTTTCTATTAAAAAGTTTTCTATTTTCTCTTCACTATATTTATTTTTGAAGTTACTCTCTATATCATTAAATAAATTTTTAAACTTCATGCTTATTTCATCAAGATAGATAATGCTTTCTTGCTGGTTAGTGCTTACCATTTGATAGCTTCCTTTAAATGCTTTCACTATAAAATAGAGTATGTTCATCTTAAAAGGAGGAACAATATGCTCTACAATTAAATCAACATCATAATAGATCTTTCTTTTTTCTTTGAATGCTCTCTCTACTAATTTTGTCTCTTCACCATACCCTAAATTATCCCCTTCCATTCCAAGAGCAGGATTAAATCCATTATATAATCGAAGTAACTCCTTTTTAAATATAATATTGGAACCAGACAGTGTGCCACGATTCATAAAACCAGTTTCTTTTTGTGCCAGTCTAATTTCATATTGATCTTTAAACCATTCTGGTTTTTCTGAAACATAAAAAGGATAAATTGGTCCACCAAAAATATCTGGTTGAATCTCTTCTATAATCCTAATCGCTTTTTCAATATAATCTGGTCTGGCTTTAGCATCATCATCAATATATCCTACATAATTTGCTATTGATTCTTTGTATCCTCTATTTCGTGCATTCGATAATCCAATAGCATATTCAGTAACTACCTTATAGTTTTTTATTTTTCCATAATAACTATCAGCGATTTCTTGAGTTCTATCTGTTGAATTATTGTTAACAACAATAACTTCAAATAGATCCGGACTTGCCTTTTGATTAACTAAACTATCAAGGCATCTTCCAATATCTTTTTCGCCATTATACACACATACAATTATTGAAAGTTTTATATTTGACATAACATATTTCCTTCAGGCAACTGATTGTTATTAAATAATATATATCTAAATAAAAGTCAATTTTTTTAAAGTAAATATCTGGCAATAAAAATTAAATTATTGATTATTTAGCCAAAAAATGATAGAAGAAAGTTCTAATAAATATTAAAGTAAAGGTTTATTATGAAAAAAA
>DAONLM010000012.1:0-30940 GCA_035406685.1 Spirochaetota bacterium | reverse complement strand
TATATATTAATCACAAAATTTTTGAGAAAATCCTTTACAAAATTTAAGAAAAAAATTAAAATTTTTTCCCTAAAAATAAAATCTTGCCCAAATATTGATTTAAATATTTACCTAACAATAAAAACTTATTTATAAGAATAATTTAACTTTTTAATCAAATAATATCTGGATTAATTTTTTTAATTATGCTATTTATAAAGAAAAATATTAAGAGGTATATTATGAATAAAAAAATCATTTTATGTATATCTATTATTTCTATTTTGCTACAAGGATGTGTTATAATAACAGAATTGATTCCACAAAAACCATCTCCTTCAATACATCCAAGAGAAATTCTTTTGGCAGAAAATCTTATTGATGATAATAATATTGGCATAGAATTATTGTATGTTGATGGATTCAATGAACCACATACTCCCCCAAATGTTAAGCCAACAGAGGCTCTTGAAAAATTCTTAATGGAGACAAAAGGAAATATAAATTTAAATCAGGTTGGAATAGTAAGAGTGTATAATAAAACAAAAAAAGCAGATAAAATTCAAATAATAATAACTGGAATATACTCAGGAGCCGGTACAAATATAAATCTTGCAAAGGCCATTGTAAAAAGAGATGAAAATATAGAGGTATGGGTTATAGAAAGAAGATCAAACCAATTAGAAGATAGAAGAAAAATTCTAAAAGCAATTAAAGAAAATAAACCTACTATATTATTGGATATGGTTGAGAAGGATAAATTTGTATTAAAAAAAGATGCTTTTTACAGGCCATCAAAGGAAGATATAAGTTTTTTAGCTTACTGGGGATTGAATACTCAATTAAAAGATATATATAATGTTGTTAATTTTGCAAGAGAAAGAGCAAACGAGATAATACTTTCTGGTTATTCTCTTGGTGTACTTTATGTAACAAACTTTTTAGGGATGGATTTTGATGAAACAGAAAATGTTCTTGCTGGTTACACTCTTGTGGATAAGGTAATACTTTACGATGGTCCTACTGTTCTGGATGGTTATATAAAAACAGAGTCACAATACCTTACAGGCGTATACGCTATCCCTGCAAATTTTATAGATGGTAAAAAACCCCTTGAAGAGAATAGAGTCTATCCAGCAAATGGAAATGGTGGTGGGGATATCTCCCCATTTATACTTAGTGATATTAAAATGGCTTTAGCACTTATTTTACCAGACTCATTATCAATTGAACCATATAAAAATCTCCCTATAACAAATCTTGCAAAGTTTTTAGTAGAATTTGATGATAATTATTTAATGTTTAAACTATTCACTGGAAGTTTTGGAAGAGCAGATGCAAAACATTCTGGAAAATTTGGATGGTATGATACTGTTAAAATAACTGGGCTATCAGAAAATAAAAAATATATTGACTGGATTCCACGAAAAGAAGGGGATTGCACAGAGTTTAACAATTATAGAGATTATCTCTGGGCTGGTTTAAATGAATACTGTAATATGGCTGAATGGTATCAACCTACAAGAATACTTTTAGACTTTGGTTCAATTCATAACAATGATACATCAAAAGGCTGGCAGAAAAAATATTTTAATGTTACTCAGACAAAAAATATAAACAATAAATTTTTATGTATAGGCTTATCAAGAGGACTCTCTTCAAGGGTTGAAAATTATTTAAAGTATAAGAATCTAATATCTTCGAATGATTTTACTATAATAATGATAGATGGGATTACTCATCTTGATGGGGATACAATGTCTGATAATGGGACAAGGCAGATAGTAGCAGATATTACTTATAACTGGTTAAATAACAGAAATATTGTGACTGAAAAAGCTAAAGAAAATAAAAAGGCATGCCACTTTTAATTTTTTAAAAAATTATTTGATTTTTTTCTATCTTTATGTTATTTTTAATAAAAATTAATTATATCTATTTTGCCAGAATAATAACTACCATAAAAAGGAGGTAAAAATGTTAAATAAGAGATCCGATAACAGAAGAAAGAGTGCAAGATTTACAGTGGATATAGATGGTTACTACTATTATGGTAATAAATGGCAAAAGTGTAGAATATATGATCTTAATTTAGAAGGCGCGGGCTTAAGATTAAGTCAATTTTTTGTAAAAAATGATGTGATAAAACTAAAAATGGGAACAGAAACGGAACAATTTGTTGTTGATGCTATTGTCGCAAATGTAAATGGGCCAAGAATTGGAGTTCAATTCGTCAATATGGATGATTTTGATAGAGAGGCTTTAAATAAAATAATAAGTACTCATGCTAAGAAATATAAAATTATCTAAATTTTAATTTAATTTTATAAGGATGAAAAGAAATGGCAAAAATTTTAATAGCAGATGATAGAGAAGAAAATAGATATGTTTTAGTAAACTTTTTAAAGTTATTTGGTCCTAATGCTGATATAAAAATTTTTGAAGCTGGAAATTCTAATGAGGCTTACAACATTATAAAAAAAGAGAAACCAGATCTTGTATTACTCGATATCAGAATGGAAACCGAAAATTCCGGGCTTCTTCTTACTCAAAAGGTAAGAAGTGAAGAGGATATAAAAAATACTCAAATATGGGCAATAACTGCTCAGGCAATGGAAGCGCATGATAATGAATTAAGCGATCAAGAAAAATGTATTAAAGCTGGTTGCAATGATTATATAAAAAAGCCATTTGATCCAGTTATTTTATTACAAAAAACATCTGAATTCTTAAAAATAGAAATTCCAGAAAATGTAAGAAAAAAGATGGGAATCTAAAAGATTATTCTTATCTTAAAAAAATGAAAAAATATTATATCAATGTCTTAAAAGATAAAGATATTACTCTAAAAAATGCTATTGTAAAATATATGCATTTCAAGGAGTCAAAGGCATTAGAATTAATCAATTATGGAAGTGTATGGATTAATAACAAAAGAGAAAAAAATCCCGACTATATTTTAAATAATTCCCTTGTAACAATATACTATCCAGAAAAGCCTATTATTGAATATACTCTTAATAAAAACAATATCAAATACGAAGATGAATATTTTATAATTGTATATAAAGAGGCGGGTGTAAACTCCTGCCCTACCCCTTTATCAGACATTGATAATGTATTACATGGTGTTCAAAAATATTATAACGAAAAAAATATAAAGTATAATGTCTCTCCAATAAATAGACTGGATAAACCAACAGAAGGGCTTATATTCTTTGCAAAAGAGAAAAAAATAGAGAGTCTTTTACACAATCTATTCAGAGAGAGAAAGATAAAAAAATTGTATCTTGCTATTACTCCAAAATGTGATCTAAAACAGAAATCACTTTTGATAAATGATCCTGTGGAATTTAAAGGCAAATCTTATGAAGCAATCACAAAAATCTGGCTTTATAAAGAGATAAATAATGAATTTATATTTTTAGTATATCCTATGACAGGTAGAACTCATCAAATAAGAAAGCATTTCAAGAAATTTCTAATTCCTATTAAAGGAGATGCTCTATATGGCAATTATTCTCCAGATGACAAACTACAACTCATATGCTTTTATTACAAATTTAGACATCCAATCACAAAAGAAAATATTGTTGTAAAACATCTTGAAAAAGATTTTTCTTATATATGCTCTGAATAAAAAATAAAGAGGATGCTCTCTATTTTTAAAGCACCCTCTTTAAAAAATTATTTTATTTTTAAGGAGGCAATCTTGTTTATAAATATAACAAAAAAATGTAAAATAAATATGTTTTTAAAGTAAAAAATATGTAAATAATACAATTTCTACAATCTTATATTTTTCTTTTAATAAGAGAATAAAAGAGAATAATAATAGAATACAATTCAAGTCTACCCATAAGCATTGATATAGAAAGTACTATCTTACTAACTGGATCAAAAAAGGCATAATTTTCAATAGCACCAACTCTTGCAAGTCCTGGACCAATATTACCTAAGGTTGCGATAGAGGCGCTAAAAGAGGTTATCATATCATATCCCATAAATAATAAAAACATGGTAACAAAGCCAAATGTTAACACAAATAGAGCAAAGAATGCCATAACATTTCTAATTACAAAATCTGGAATAATATCAGGTCCTATTTTTAAAGAGACAAATGTCTTTGGGTTTTTTAATTTTTTTATTTCATTAATTATATTTCTAATCACTATCATTATTCTGATCTGCTTCATCCCACCACCGGTTGAACCAGAACATCCACCAAAAAACATAAGAATTACCAATAACAATCTTGAAAAATCTGGCCAGACATCAAAATTTTTTGTAACAAATCCAGTAGTAGTTGTTATTGATACAACCTGAAAAATTGCTGCTCTTAATGCACTCCATATACTATTTTTATAACTTCTTAACTCACTGAATTTATTTAAATAGTCATCACTATAATTTGAAAAGAATAAATTTAACGTAATTAAAATAGTGGCGATAATTAAAACAAAGGTATAAAAAATCCATTCCCTATTCTTTATAAAATCTTTAAAATTGCCTTTTAATATATAAAAATATAAAGAAAAATTAATTCCAGCAAGATACATAAAAATAATTATAACAATTTCTATATAAAGACTATTAAATCCGGCAATAGATTTATTTAAAGTAGAAAATCCTCCAGTAGCAAGAGTCCCAAATGTATGGCACAAGGCCTCGTAAAGAGACATTCCACCAAACATAAGTAGAATTGTCTCAATTACTGTCATTCCTAAATATATTCCCCATAATATCTTGGCTGTGTCTGCAATCTTTGGGCTTATTCTATCTTTTGTAGGACCAGGAACCTCTGCATTATATAACTGGCCTGACGATAATCCTAAAATAGGTAAAAGGGCAATCGTTAAAAGAATAATCCCCATTCCACCAAGCCAGTGAGTCATACTTCTCCAGAAAAGTAATCCTTTGGGTTGAATCTCAATATCTCTTAATATACTTGCCCCTGTTGTAGTAAAGCCAGAGATTGATTCAAATATACAATCTACAACAGAGCCAAATGTCCCATGAATAATAAATGGCAAGGCACCAAAAATTCCAGCAAATATCCATCCAAGACTTACTACTAAAAAACTTTCACCAGTCTTTATATTTTTATTTTCAGACTTTAAAAAAATAGAAAGAAAAAGCCCCACCGATAAAGTAATTAATATTGATATAAGAATAGAAAAAATATCACTACCTCTATAATATATTGCAAAAAATAGAGGTGCTAACATAGCAACTGATATAACTATTAATAAAAAACCCTGAATTCTAAAAATTGTCTTCCAGTTCATTTAAATCTCCAGAAAAATTTCCTGGAAAAGAGTCTTTCTACTTCTGAAATTGCACTCGGTAAAACAAAAAGGATTAATTTATCATTTAACATAAGAATATCCTCACCAGTAGGGACAATGATATCATCCCCTCTTATAATAACACCTATCATAATACCCTTTGGGAATTTTACATTTTTAAGAGGGATATTAAGTATGTTTATATTCTCAGAAATTGTAAGATCAATTGTCTCAGCATTTATTTCAGAAAAAGTAGAAACAGAAGTAATATTTTTTGTTCTACAATAAGAAAGAATCTTACCAACTGCTAAAATATTTGGTGAAAATACAGCATCTATACTTGTCATATTATTTATTATTTTTAACAAAGACATATTATGAATCAAACATATAGTCTTACTTGCATTATAATTCTTAGCAGAAGCAGCAGAAATAACATTGTATTCATCATCATTAGAAACAGAAATAAAACAGCTTTTTTCAATATTAACTTCATTCAAAATTGATGGATCTGTTCCATAACCATTAATAATAGAAACACCAGAAATCCCACCAAACTCCTCTGACATCTGTTTACATTTTTTTAGATCCTCTTCTATAATAGTAATATTCTTTTTTCTTTTTACCAATTCTTCTGTAAGTTCTTCTGCAAGTTGATTTGCACCAAGTATTATTATATTTTTAAATTTTATCTTTGTAGTAAAATAAGATTTTATTAATCTCTCAATATGCTCTATTTTTCCTATAAAATATAACTTATCATTAAAAAGAATTAGATCCTCACCACTAGGTATTATAATCTTGTCATTTCTATAAATAGCAACAATTCTAATATTATTAAATATTTCATCTCTTCCAGCAAGATCTCTTAATCTCAAATTTAGATATTTGAAATCCTCGTCTATCTTAACCCCTACTAATCTTACCCTATTATCAGCATAATCAACAATATCAATTGCCTCTGGTTGCTCTATTAAAGTAAGAATCTTCTGGATTGAGAGTTCCTTTGGATCAATCATATTATCTATTGAGAAATCCTTATATTCAATTTGCTTATTATAAAAATATTTATAAGAATTCTGAATCTTTGCAATATTCACTATATTTGGGTTGAGTTTTTTTACCATTATGCAAGATAGTATATTTGTATTATCATTATTTGTAACAGCAATAAACATATCCGCACTCTGGACTTCAGCCTTTTTTAAAATCTTAATATCAAGAGCATCCCCATCAATAACAATAGCGTCCAGCTCTCTTCTTAAAAAATTAACAGCACTGTCATTATCATCAATTAAAATTAAATCATGATTTTCAGAAATTAATTTACGAGCAATAGTAACACCTACATTACCACCACCTGCAATTACTATTTTCATA
This sequence comes from Spirochaetota bacterium, assembly GCA_035406685.1. Lineage (GTDB taxonomy): Bacteria > Spirochaetota > GWE2-31-10 > GWE2-31-10 > MWDO01 > DAONLM01. Next base: position 24,293 of record DAONLM010000012.1, on the reverse strand, counting down.
TATACCTCTTTTTAATTATTAGGAAAATGAAAGTCAGAAGTACTATCAAGACTTAACTTTATTATATCCCCATCCTTAAGAGTAAAAAAACCGGTTGAGGTTGCGTAAACATTTGATGTACCCCAGGTAATATTTAAAAAAACATTTTCCTGAAAACTTGCCCATGTTATATCAATACTATCACTCTCATTTGCATAGATTCTCTCTTTATTCGGGGATATCACCTTAATTATCATTTCTCCCGGATTACTACCAGACTGTTCGTCTATTAATAAACCTTTATATCTTAATGATACAGAAGAATTATTATAAATTTTTACTATCGCATAGTTATACTTTAATGCACAGGAATTCAAAAAAATAAAAAAGATTATTATAAATATAAAAAATTTTATTTTCACCTGTTTAATCTTTACCTCTTTCATGCAAAAATATATTATCTACCATATAATAGAAAGACCAATCTCCCATCTAAAAGTGAAGTTAGTCTCTTCTTTCCATGTATAAGGATGAAATGTCGTCCATATAAAATTAAACTTTGATTCAATGCCAATTATAAATCTACTTATCCTTATTATATCAGAATAAATATGAAAGTCAAGTTGATTTCCCTCTTCAAGAATAATTCTTAAAAATTCAGTCTCTCTATTAGAATGATCATTTGTCTTATTGCCATCACCATCAGAGTCTAAATCCTGATCCAGATCAAAATAGTAATGCTCATTCATATAAAATGGGGTTAAAATATTTCTCTCATCACCGAGTCTATAATGTCTATAATGAATCTGAAATTTAAATAATCTATCAACTATCTTTTTATTTTTAAAAGAGTCAAAGTAGATATCCCCCTGATATTCAGCTGCATATCCTCTAACATCCACAAGATCATTTCTCCATCCAATTGCTATATCAAAACAATCTGAATTACTGCCATACATAAATCCTATGAAATTACCCACTCTCTGAATACGATTCAACTCTTCCTGCGAAACTGGGGCCGTGGTATAATATTTATTCTGATACTCCTGTCTAACATACTCATAATTATTATTGTCATCTCTTGAATATGTATATTTACTAACAACCCCATATTCCATATTAATATACATATTTCCAAATATAAAATTAAAATATTTAGGGAGTTTTATATAATTGGAGAATAGATATCCTCTTAACTCACCACCAATTACAAAGCCAACTCTATTAGGGAATATTGGATATCTAAACATTAAGAAGAATGCTTCAGAGTCATCAACCATTAATTCACCATAAACACGCCATCCCTTAAAACCAATATTAAAATCAAATCCAACTTTTAAATCAGAAGAGCCAGTATTTAAAGCAGAACCATATTTTTCAACAAAAAACTTCTCGAGAGCAAGAGTAACAAAATAAACAGAAAAAGGATTTAAAAACCAAATATTCATATTTTCACCAAGAAAATATACAGAGTCAGAAAAACCGAGCCTAATCCATGGAAGAGGCCTTATGTTTACCTTTCTAATAAATAGAGATTTACCATACAGAGAACTTTTTTCATAAATGGTTGTAAGATTACTCGACCATTCACCCTGATGAGGTCTTATAAAATTATATATAAGATCAACATCTACAAATCTTGTTATTATAAAACTTAATTTTAAAGCAAAAAAAGGACCAGAATAGTCATCCAACAATAAATGATTATAAATAGCATCAGAAGATACTAAATTTTGAAATCCAAGTTTTGCTGTAAAATATTTATTTCTAAAACCAAGATATGCCTCCCCATAATATAAAATAAGGCCATTTGTCTTTTCAAATTCTCCACCATATTCTCTTTTTGTAGATCGACTAAATATCGCCTCTGACTTTATCATAAAACCATACAACTCTGGAGGCATTATTGTTAAAACCATTCTTCCAGCAAATTCATGGAAATAGTCTGTTGATAGTAAGCCTATTGTTGTGGAAGAGTTGTATCTTTGAAATGTCTCATACCTGAATATACCACTCTTTTCAATAAGATTTATATCATAATAATCATTTACTTCCAGTATTGAAAAGAGATTGAAATTAATAAGAAATATAATAAGAATTAAATAAACTATTTTTAGATTAACCTCTTTAATTTCCATACAACTATCTTTTCTATATATGTAAATGGGATATCCCGTCTATGCTTTTTATTTATACTAAAACAAAATTATTTTGTCAAAGTATTTAAAGATCAAAATTGATTTTTAAATCCATATAACAGGTCAAGAATATATGATATCTCTTAATTCTGGATTTATGAGTTTGAGTTCCTCTTCTGGTTTAAATAGCCTATGAATCTGATGTGGAAAAATCACATCTGAATCTATTTTTTTAAGATAAAAATGAGGCTTAATAAAAGTTGGATTTGTTACCCAAGTTGCATCATTGATAGGATTATAATATACTGTTGCAATTTTTATTTTATTTATATCTATATTTCTTCTTAATATCTCTTTTAATTTGTCGATTGTATGATTAACAAGCCTTCCAGTATTGAAAATAGTATTTACTATTAATATATTATCATTCCAGTTTATATTATCTTCAAGATATTTTATACCAATAATATTTGTCTTATAAGAAAAATGAGATAAAGAGGTATTAATCGAAATATGATCTGGAATTTTTATATCTTTTCCACTCATTTTTATTTTATATTTAAATGCCTCATGAATAGGCAAGCCAGCACTAATTCCACCGGGCCAGAGTGCTATCAAAAAGTCGGGTATATATCCCTGTTGAAAAATATTTACCCCTAATTTTAAAGAATCTAATAATAAAGAATTTGCTGAGATATATGTATATTTTTTACCAGTTTTTATCTCTTCCTCTTGAAAATAAGCAGTATGAAGAATATTATATATCTCTTCTGATCTCTTTTTTAATAAAGAATCATCTTTTTCTATTATAAGATCAGATATCTCATGAGGATAATTTATCCATATCTCATCCTCAAGTTCATATAAAGAGATAACAGAAATTTCATTTTCTCTCTTTTTCAACTTTTTATGAATACAGGCAACAAATATATTATCCGGAGAATTTGCTCTTGCCAATTTTTTTATTGTATCGATTATTGTGTATATTGTCTTTCCAGAATCATAAATATCATCTATTATTAAGAGGGTATCTTCTTTTGCTACGACCTTAATAAGATGCTCAAGCCCTTTAATAATAACATCACTCTGAGAATTAATACCAGTATAACTTGCTGTTGCAACAGTCGTATGATTTATAAAATGTCCTTTAAGTCTGAAGTACTCCCCTACCCCAAGTCCAACAGGTGTTCCTCCTCGCCATAAACTTATAGCATGAGTTGGGATAATTCCAGATTCATATATCTTTTTTCCCAATCTAAATGAATCCAACAATAAAGTTTCTGAATCTATAAATTTAAATTTCGTAGCCATAGGATTTTAATCTCTCACTTTTTATTAATATTGTCAAGAATAGGAGCATTATTTCTAATTTCTATTTTTAGGTAAAAATTTTTATTTTTTTATTAAATTTTGTAAAGGATTTTCTCAAAAATTTTGTGATTAATATATAGAAATATTTTTTTAACAAGGAGGATTTTATGAATAATATTCGTAAGATTTTAGAAAACTATAATTTTGAGCATGAGTTACATATTGTGGTTAACTCTGCTATGAAGAAAAGACTTGCAACTATAGCAAAAAAATTTAATATCTCAATTTCTGGACTTATTGTGTATATCTTGCAGATCTATAGTAATAGGGTAAAAAAGATATACTGTTTTGGTCCAGAAGATGGAAATAAATACGAAAGAATAGATGGGGATAGTAGGATTCATCTGTATTTGTCAAAACAGGATTATCGTTTTTTGAAGAAGCTCCATGCAGATCTTAATTTTTTCAGTATGGGTGTTTTACTGAGGAGAATTATCCTACTTTTTTTGGAAGAGTATGAGAAACTTGGGATTACAGGGGTTGAGATGAAGTGTAGTATAATGACATTAAAGTTATTCTTGAGGTTAACAAAGATTAAAAAGTGGAATAAGGCCAGAGAATTATCCCACTTTGAAGGCAATACCACCCCATTTTACAAGGCAATCTACAACGATTGCTATCAGGTAGTGGGCTTTGAGACCTATTATTGAAAAAATTTATTTTAAATTCTACCAAAGAATAAATAAGGCCATTACAATCTTTTCTTACATAAAATTAATCTTAGGATAAATTTGTTCTTTTAAATGTTTAAAAATAAAATCACACATCCTTTTAGAATGATAGCTCTCCTTTTAATATCTCTATATCTCTATAATTTTAAGTCGATATCCCATAAAAAAATAAATTTAAATAATATAACAATTATTTAATAATAAAATAAATTATAATTATTAAAACTATTTTTAAAAAATCTCAATTAACCAAGCAATAATAATTGACATTATTTAGTTTTTTAGTTAAATTATTATAAAATTATATTTTCAAGGAATAAAAATGAAAAGGGCTTTATTTTTACTAATTTTAATAACTTTATCTTCAATGAAATGCGATAAAGAATATAAAGAAAATAAAAATCTTGAAAATAATCAAACAATAATCACTATTTCAGTAGATGATTTTTACAGGTTGGTCTCTGAAAATAAAAAAAATAAGGATGTTGTTATTATTGATTTTAGAACACAAGAAGAATATAAAGGTGGACATCTTGAAAATGCAATAAATATAAATTTTTATGATAACAATTTAAAAGACATTCTAAATAATTTAGAGAAAGATAAAATCTATTTAATATATTGTAGAAGTGGTAATAGAAGTAGAAAGGCTTTAAAAATAATGGAAGAGTTGAATTTTAAACAGGTATATAACATGGAAGGGGGAATTATTCAATGGAATATCAAAGGATATCCCCTCATATCTGAAAAATAAGGAGAAAAGATTATGATGAATTACAAAAAGTACAGACCATATCCTACAATCCATTTAAAGAATAGAAAATGGCCTGACAATGTTATTACAAAAGCCCCAATATGGTGCAGTGTTGATTTAAGAGATGGCAATCAGGCACTACCAATACCAATGAGTGTTACAGAAAAAATGGAGATGTTTAATTTACTATTATCAATTGGTTTTAAAGAAATAGAGATAGGTTTTCCATCAGCATCAAATACAGAATATAATTTTGCAAGAACTCTCATAGAAGAAAATTTAATACCAGATGGGGTAAGTATACAGGTTTTGACTCAGGCAAGAGCCCATCTTATAGAAAAAACTCTTGAATCCCTTAAAGGAGTTAAAAAGGCAATTGTCCATTTTTATAACTCTACATCAGAATTACAAAGAAGAGTAGTATTTAACAAAAATAAAGAGGAAATAAAACAGATAGCTGTTGATGGCGCTAAACTCATAAGAGAGATAGCAGAAAAAAATAACATGAGCCAAAATTTAGTTTATCAATACTCACCAGAGAGTTTTACCGGTACAGAGATAGATTATGCAATTGAGGTATGTGAAGCGGTTGTGGATGTATTGGAACCAACTAAAGAAAAAAAAGTTATAATAAATCTTCCAGCAACAATTGAGATGTCAACTCCAAATATATATGCAGACCAGATAGAGTATTTTAGTAAAAATTTTAGAAAAAGAGATAGAATAATTTTGAGTATCCATAATCATAATGATAGAGGCACAGCAGTTGCAGCAGCAGAACTTGCAATTCTTGCTGGTGCTGAAAGAGTTGAAGGGACACTCTTTGGAAATGGAGAAAGAACTGGAAATCTTGATATCTTGACTCTTGCTCTTAATATGTTTTCACAGGGAATAGATCCAGAACTTGATTTTTCAAATATAAATAGAATCATAGAGATATATGAAAAAAACACACGAATGACAGTGCATCCAAGACACCCGTATGCTGGAAAACTTGTATATACTGCATTCTCTGGATCTCATCAGGATGCTATAAGTAAAGGGATGGCTTATTATAATAAGTATAAACCTCCTTACTGGGAAGTTCCATATTTACCAATTGATCCATCTGACTTAGGTAGAGAATATGAACCTATCATTAGAATTAATAGTCAGTCTGGTAAAGGCGGAGTTGCATACATAATGGAAACAGAATTTGGTTATAAACTTCCAAAAGAGATGCATATAGAGTTTGGTTCCATTATTAAGGAGGAATCAGATAAGTTGGGAGTAGAGCTTACCCCACAACAGATTTATGATATTTTTAAAAAAGAATATCTTGATATTGAAAATCCTCTAAAATTAAAAAAATATGAAATGGAAGATGTGGAATTTATTGATGATGAAAAAAGTAATAAGGTTAAAATTTCGATTGATATAATAATAAACACTGAAGAAAAAAGATTGAATGGTGAGGGAAATGGTCCTATTGATGCCTTTTTTAATATACTGAAAAAGGAATTAACTGATAGAAATTTTAATTCTTTTAAATTTATATCCTATTCAGAACATGCTTTAACAGAAGGGTCTGACTCAAAGGCTGTGGCTTACATTGAAATTGAAAATCAAGAAGGAGAGAAATTCTTTGGAGTTGGGGTTGCAAGCAATATAACAACAGCATCAATAAAGGCAGTAATAAGTGCAGTAAATAGAGCCATAAAATATTCAAAATAAGAAAGGCTTATTTTTTTGAAAGGAAAAATTTAAATTATTTTTTAAAGTAAATAGGTATTTTATGGAAGAATTGTATAATTCGATAAGGAGAGAATATTTTAACTCAAAATTTAATTTTAAGCCGTTTTATCCAAGTAAGCCTTCTTTTTTTGAATTCTTATTCAGGAATTTCTTAAAAATAAATAAATGGAATAAAAAATTTGATCTATTAAAAATTTCTCTATTTTCAAAAAAAAGAATTACAATAAAGCCAGATTTTAAAAAAAAATTAGAATCTATCTATGAAAACTATTTTTTACCTGTGAAACCTTTCATAAATGTTATAATAAAGGACGGCTGGAAATGGGATTTTCTAACAATAACAGAGTATAATCTAATTGTTCTTTTTATGGATATGATTATTAAACTTGAAAACATAATTTCTCATAAAAATTTAAGTGAACTATACTTTATTGGATTTGAAGAATCATTTATGAGAATTCATAAGAATACCAATTACTTTTCAATGCTGTTTGATGCATTAAAAAAAAGTTTTAATAAAATAGAGAAAATAAAAATAGAAAAAGTAAAAGAAGAAAAAGAGAGGGAAAAATTACTGCAAGCCATAGAAAATATATTTTATATTTTTAATTATGGCTATCTATACCCATCTTTATTTGATATTATCTTTGCATTTAATATATATCAAACAGAGAGATTTCTTGATTACGATAATTTTTTTAAACAGGATGTTATATCTACAGTTGAAACTGGTTTTTATAATTGTTCCAAAGAAATCTTTGAAGAAATTTTAACATATTTTAGCAATCTCTTAAAAGAGGAAGAAAGGCTTAATGCAGAAAAAGAGAGAATAGAATGGCTAAACACTATCTGTGAAACAGACAATAGTAATAAAGTATTTTCTTTTTATAATAAAATATTAAAATCCTGGGATAATGATAAAGAGGATGTGTTTTATCTTTTCCTTAATATTACCAAAATTTTACTCGAAAAACTGGATTTTTTATTCTTTAAAGAGTGGGAAGCACTTGATAGAGTTGATAAAGTTCATAAGATTAAAATGTTGGATCCATCAGAACTTGAGCCAATTTATCAGAAGATATACAACGATTTTTTAAATTTAAAATCAAAATATTTTGCGAGTACTATCAATCGTATCTCAATCGAGGAGTATAAAAATAATGAAAATTTTATTGATCTTTTGAATGAGAGCCAGAAAATTTTATATGAAAAGATGTTAAATATACTTTCAAATTTTAAATATATAGCAGATAAATTACAAAAAATAACAAATAGCCCTTCTTATTCTAAAAACTATGATAATAATCTTTTGATAGCATACCCAGAAGAATTTAAGGGAAATTCAATAGCAGAAGTAATAAATCATCACATTGAGATAATTTTACAGATATGTTTTTATTTTAAAGAGAGTAATATATTATCAGAAATAAAAAAGCTACAACATATAATAGATAATATAAAAGATATAGAAGAGAGACTTTCTAAAATATCAGATACAAATAATTTTATAAGAGAATCTTTTATGAATGCTAATTAAAAATTTAAAACTTTAATCCCTTTTGCGGGATTTTTATATATTTACATAAGGGGGATTTTATGAAAAAAATAATATTTTTTGCTATCTCTATCTTTATAGCGTTGCCATTATTCTCTGAAATATTTACTATTAAAGATACGGATATCTTTGAGTTTATCGAGAGTTATAAAACTAATAAATCATTCAATCCTAAAAATAACTATTTATGGACCGGAACAATCACAGAAATAATAGAAAATAAAGATCTATCAGAGGTAAAAATCATCAAGAGTAGATGGATACAAAAAAAGGAGATTCAGACTGTTAATATAACATTAAAAGTTACTAATAAAGAAATATTGGATAAAATAAAAAAGATAGGTATAAATAATAAAATAGTATTTATATGCTATGTTGACTCAATAACAAAAGATCTTGAAATTATCTCTGTTCCACTTTTGATTAAAGAATTATAAATAATGTTTAATTCAATCTTTAAAAAGATAGAAATTGATGATAAAAAGATATTTGACTATTTTTTCTCAAATAATATTATAGAGATATCTGAATATACATTTACAAATTTATTTGTATGGTCTGATTCAAGAATTGTTGAATATGCGATATATAATGATATTCTTATAACAAAAGCATCCTTTGAGAATGAACAGTATTTTTTACCACCAGTAGGCCCAGTCACAATAGATACATACATAACATTAAGAGATTATGCAATAAAAAATAATATTACTAGTATAAAAAGAGTGGATCTTAACACAATAGAAAGACTCAATCTTAAAGATAAATTTAGAGTTGTGGAGGATAGAGACAATTTTGATTATGTTTATGATTCAACTTCTCTTATAGAATTAAAAGGAAGTAAATATAGCAGTAAAAGGGGATTTGTAAAAAAATTTCTTGATACGTATGATTATGAATACAGAGAATTTGATGAAAAATATAAAAATGATTGCCTTATGTTAACAGAAAAATGGTTTTCTAATAAAAATAATAATGACAAAACACTAAAAAATGAATTTATAGCAATAAAAAGACTACTCGAATTTAATAAAGAATTAAAAATTGCGGGCGGCTTAATTTTTATTGAGGATAAACTTAGAGCATTTGCCTTTGGAGAAAGGTTAAATCATGAGACATTTGTAATACATTTTGAAAAAGCAGACACAAATTTTGTTGGGATATATCAGACAATAAATAAATTATTTATAGAAAAAGAGTGCTATAATAAATTTAAATTTGTGAATAGAGAACAGGATCTTGGCATAGAAGGGATAAGAAAGGCAAAGGAGAGCTATCACCCTATAAAAATGATAAAAAAATATAATCTATATTTTGACAAAGTTTAAAATATAAAGTATATTTTTATATTCTTAAATAAAATAATTCTAAAAGGGTTCTATGTTTGAAACAATTATAGCTCAGGATAAGACAATAGATCTTTTAAAAAATGATATTATAAAAAAGTCTCTTAATAATTCAATGCTTTTTTATGGCCCCAAATTTACTGGTAAGCTTACTACTGCTCTGGAAATGGTTAGAATTCTTAATTGTAAAAAAGAAGCAACACTAAATTGTGATTGTATTAATTGCAATAGAATAAGGACTCTTGATTTTGAAGGACTTATATTTCTCAGTCGAAGAAATTTTACTTTTTATATTAGAGAGTTTATCTTTTCATATAAAATTACAAAAAATCTAATTTTTATAGATAAAATAAAGTATTATACCAAATTACTCTTTATGCCATTACAGGATTTCTTAATAAAAGATTCCTCTTTTGATACGGATAGAAAGGATATTATATCAAAAAGTGAGGAGGCTTACGATATAATCAACTCTTTAAAAATAGAAATTGAAGATCTTGAAAAATTAGAAAAAATTGCCTTAGATATATTCAACATATACAAAAAGCCAAATATTCCAGTCTCATCCATGAGAGAGATGCTTGACTGGACATATATTGCTCACCCTGATATTAATAGATTTGTTATAATAGATATGGTAGATTTTCTCGATGACTCTTCAAAAAATATTCTATTAAAAAGACTGGAAGAACCGTCAAAAAATCTATTCTTCATACTTATTGCAGAAAATAGAAATAAGGTACTTCAGACAATTTTATCAAGATGCAGAAATTACTACTTTCAACCACTCTCAAGAAAATCTGTTGCAGAAATTATTGAAAAAGTATTTGGCCTTGAAAAGGAAAAATATGAGATAGAAAAAAGCTATGATAGTATTGAAGACTACATATATAGATCAGATGAGACTTATTCAAAAAATATATATCCCTCAGCAGTTAAAATTTTAAACTATACATTACTAAAAGAGCATACTTTTATGGATCTTTTGACTCTATTACAAAATTTTAATGATAGAAAAATAGTAAAAGCTATATTAAATGAAATAAACATAATATTTTCAAATGAGATAATTAATAGAGAGAAGGTATTTGTTAGAATAAACAACGATGATATTGATACAAATTATGAATTAAATTCATTAAAAATTTTGCCATACGAAACATTAAATCTACTTAAATCTAAAATAGTGGAATATATAAATAAAATTGATAAATTCAATCTTAATCCAGTCTTAACACTTGAAGGAATTTTTTATCCTTTGAAATCTATGATATTAGAAAACGATATATAGGATTTAAAATGATAAGTTCAAATTTTTTTAATACATTAAAGAAAAAAATAGAAAAATTAGACTCAAGTACTTTAAGAAATATTTTATTTGAAGTAATAGAGGAGAATGATAATCTTAAAAAAATATTTAACTCAATGTCAGAAGGAGTTATTGTTATTGATAATGAGAAAAAAGTCCTATTTTATAATAAAATGGCAATAAGGCTTCTTGATATAAATCAGAATATAGTTATATTAAATAATGAAATTGAGAAATTAATAAATAATGAAATTATCTTAAATAATATAAATACTTTATTACAAAATAATGGTTTAAATGAATCAATAGAGATAAAAACAAGATATTCTACTTTTATTTCTATATCATTGCAGCCACTGATTCAGGAAGGTAAGATAATTGGTAACATTATCTCTATAAAAGATATTACCCTGCAAAAAGAAAACGAAAAAAAATTAAGGCAGGCAGAAAGCCTTGCTGCTCTTACAACATTTTCTGCTGGTATTGCTCATGAAATAAAGAATCCCTTAGGTGCAATAGCAATTCATATTCAACTAATAGAAAAAGATCTGAAAGATTGTAAATGCAAAAGAGCACAAGAATTTGAATATTCTATAAATGTTATTAAAGAAGAGGTTGAAAGATTAACAGAAATTCTTAATAATTTTTTATTTACCGTAAGACCTCTTAAGCCAGAATTTATGCTTGTGAATTTAAAGACTTTTCTTGATAAATTTATTGAGTTTATTCAGCCAGAATTAAAGGCAAACAATATAAAGTTAGAAAAAAATTATTCGACTTTATCTGATGTCTGGATTGATGAAAAACTATTTAAACAGGCTCTTTTAAACCTAATACAAAACTCAATTGCTGCAATAAAAGCCCATAATTCTAATTCAGAAGGAAAAATAGAAATTGATGCCTATTCTCAAGGAAATTATGTAATAATTGATATAATAGATAATGGCATAGGAATTCCAGAAGAAATACAGAATAAAATTTTTGATCCCTATTTTACAACCAAGAATAATGGCACTGGACTTGGACTAACAATAGTTTATAAAATAATAAAGGAACATAATGGATATATCTCTTTTATTTCAAAAAAAGGTGAAACAATATTTTCAATAAAGATACCTTCTTATAAGATAGAACAGGGTTTAATAGAATACAATTCTTAAATTATAAGATGGATTTATTTATAATAAAATATCTATCTTAATCTATGTGTTATTAGAGACTTTAAAAATATGAATTAAAAAGTGGTAAATATTTTTTGTAATCCTTTCGGGATATAATGAGATGAGGTGATTATAGAATATCCAATTAAAGCAAAACATTAAAGTCGAAGCTACACATAGTTTTTATATAATATAACTATCATTTTTTAAATATAATAAAATAAGTGCGACATATGTCGTAGTTTTACTGGGATATTTCACTGATAAAAAGCGATGAATATATAAAATAACAATTATTTTTTATAAAAAATATACGACATATGTCGTAGTATGAGGCAAATATCTGTATAAAATAACAGTTATTTTTTATTAAAATATAACACGACATATGTCGTAGTTTTTGAGTATATATAATATAACAATGATTCTTTATGATCATGTTGTTGCCTCACCATCAACAGAATGGAGTTATGGCTGGAATTATAAAGGTATTTTTAACAGGATAACAGATAAAGAGAGTAAAATAATAAGTTCTGATCATCACCCTATTACTGGTGAGAAGAAGAAGGTTTTTTCTTCATCATCATTGTTGCCACTTGATCTTGGTAGAATGATAATAGAAGAACATTATGATTGGACATATCTAGAAACAGATGATCAGGTGCTTGCATTGTATGATACAGAGAGAATAGGAGAATTGAAGAATAAAATCGATGAGATTTCTGTAATGTTAAAAGATAATTCTTCGGATTTTTTTGAAATACGGGGTAGTAATTTTATAGAACAGAATAATGCTTTACTATATTTTGATTCGAGTTATGAAGAGGAATGGATAGACTATTGTTATTTTGATATTTACGATTTTTGTGATAGAATAATTATTTCTTCTAAATTTTCATCTGAAATTAATAATCTTGCAAATGAAATAAAGAAGACTTGTGAAGATGTAATCGTATATTCTTTTGGTGGAAGTTATTTTGAGAGATTTAAAAATAATAAAACAGGGATATCTTTATTTATACCGGATGGGAATAAGAATTATAATGGTCAACCAATGTGGTCATATCAGAAATGGTATAATGCAAAGGATTGTCTGATTGGTGGTGGGGATCTTTCATTTTGTAGAGATGGTGCCGTCGAGAATAACAGAGTTGTAGAGAATTATTTTGAAGTTTTAGATTACTGGTTTGATATTGAAGATGGTAATGGTGGCTATAATGAATATTCTTACTGAATATTTTGAATTTAAAACAAGAAACTTTTTTAAAACTTTTTCATTTATTCATATTATTAGTTTAACAATAATAGTTATAGTAATATTATTATTATTGTTTTTTATAAAAGATAAAAATGAAAAAAAGAAAAAAATATTTAGACTTACGCTTGCTATTATAGCTTTGGTAAGTTATCTATCTTATGTTTTATGGCTTATTTGAAATGAAATGTTTAATATAAAAGAATTTTTGCCTCTACATTTATGCAGTGTGGCATTAATACTGGTGATTTTTGTATCTCTTATTAAAAATAAATGGCTTTTTAATATTCTATATTTTTGGGGGTTTGGCGGGGCTTTAAATGCTTTACTTTTCCCGGATATTTTTCATAATTTCCCTCATTTTAATTTATTCAGTTTTTTGTATCTCATTCTGTTATAATTTTAACTGTTTTATACTTTATTATAATTGAGAAATATGATATTTCATTAAAAGATCTATTTATTTCAATTTTTGTAATTATTATTTATGCTTTTTTTGTTTTTATTATAAATTTAATATTAGGGTCTAATTATTTATATTTAATGAAAAAGCCCTATTTTAATCCATTTCTGGATATTTTTGATAATTTTTATAGAATAGGATTATTAATAATGGTAATTGGATTGTTTATCATATTATATTTACCATTTGTTATAAAGAGAGTTCTAAAAAGAAAATATAAAATGGGGAGCAAGAGTTAGATGCGTTTTATACACTTTTGTTCACAAAATTACACTTTTGTTTAGCAAATTTTTGTTGAAAAGGAAGAAAAAATTGTTATAATAGATTTAAAAAATAACCCTGTATGGGTTAATATAAATTACAAGAAAATAAAGGGAGTGTTATATGAAAAGAGTCTTATCTTATCTTATCTTATCTGCTAATAGTATCTGGATGTAGTAATACAGATCTATTAGTATCAACAACAACTACTACAATAGGTATAACTTTTAAAAAGAGAGATGTACCAAAGAGAGAGGAAGTTGTAACAGAGGAGAAGGTTGTAAATGATAGAAGTATAGTATTGAGTGGAAGGGATCTGTTAATATGGTATATTTTGATAGATATGACAAGGTAATATCGAGGCAAGAAGTAGAAGAAAAAACAAACTAGAAGATGGGAAACTGGTTACACTTAATAATAATACTTATTGTATTGTAAAGTATAAGAATAGCTGGTTCTTAATAAGACAAATTTCTGGGGCATTACCCCCTTTATCTTATCTAAAGCATAAAATAGAGGAGCGAGGAAACTATGATTATGCCAGTGATTGTGAGATATTTATAATTAAAGGAGATATCTAACATGTTAAGAAAAAGAATAATTATTTTAATTTTAATAATAAATTTATTTTTAATCTGCTGTCAGTGTTCAAATCAGGGGTGGTTTTATACCATCCCTAAATTTGATCCAATTGAAGTTAATGAGAATACGATATTTGGAGTAGTTTCAAACTACAGAAAAGATAAAATATTAGTTATTGATGTAGAAAAAGAGAAAATAATATATACATATGATTTAAGCTCTTTTAGTGAGAGGGGTTTTTTCGATGTTTTTTATGATTTATCACTCGATTCCAATATCTATTTCACCAGTTTGGATAGACATTTTTATAAACTTGACACTAAAAAAGGGGAGTTAAAAAGAATTGCTCTTCCGCAAGGATATGAAGCCGAGTATATTGCACAAATAGAAGATAAACTATTATTGAGTTATACTAATTATATTGGTAAATATGTACTTTATTCTTTAAAAACCAATAGTATTGAATACATAGATTTGCCAGGTTTTTTTACAGGAGAATGTATGTATTTAAATGGGAAATACTATCTTGAATTTGAGGGATATCCTTATAATTATTTGTATAACTATACTGATAAAAAAATATTATCTACTAATTTATTAGGAAAGGGATATTGGCGGTATTGTTTAAATCCTTTAAAATTAGATAATGGCAATTATCTTAGCTGCTGGTATAATGATGAAAACGAATATATAGATTTTTATTATATTACCTCTTTAGAACCACCTACTTTTATTCATATACAGAGAGAGTTAGATGAACGGATAGGATTAGCATATGCTTATGAAAGAGGAAATTTTGTATACTTTTTTATAGGTACTAATAAATTTTCTGTGGTTAAAAGAGATAAAGCAAACAATTATGCTGAGGTAAAAAGTATTTTACAAAATACTCAGGCTCTTTCTATTTTCCATTCTTCAATTCGTCCACCATATATCTGGATGGGAAGTACTGATGGGGTTTATAAAATAAATATGGATGATCTATCATATAAACTGATAAGATAAAAAGGTGATAAAAAAATGAAAAAGATAATATTTTTGGTAATGTTTGTATCTATATTCAGGATATATGGCGAAGGCTCTATATTGCATAACTTTAATTTTGTTTGTTGTCTTGGTGTTAATATAGCATTTTACTATTATGATGAACCATATAAGTACAAAGAAGTATTTCCAATATATTATATAGAAAATATATTAGGTTTTGATTATATATTTATTAAAAAGATAAATGATAAATATGGAGTTGGTTTTGTAAGTGGTATAAAAGATATAATAGGTATAAGTGGTATACTAATAGATTATATAACGGGTTATCTATATACTTTTCCTTATTTTTTCATAAATAGAATAAATTGGAAGATAGGAGTTGTCAATTTGTTAGAAATAGGATCTGTCAATTTTTTAGAAATAGAAGTAAAGAAGAGTCATAATATTTTGATAGAGAGTGCAATAAATATATCATTTGTGAGTTTCTGGGCAAGTTATAACAACTATTCAACATATTATATAACATTCTGGATAGGACCTTATATATTTGTGGGATATTACAATAAAATATGGGGTATTGAGATTGAGCCAACACATACGGTTGGGATGTTTTTTCAGCTTGATTTTGATATAGGTAAATACATAGGGGAGTATCAGAATAGTATACAACCAAAAGAACCCTATCCTTTTGAGACATTTAAGGTATTTGATACAGATATGCAATTTGTTCATTGTTATTTTAGTTTTGGAGTGGAATACAGGGTTGGAAGGAGTATTGAGAAGAAATAAGAAGGGGGTATCTGTATAAAATAACTTATATTTTTTTTATATAAAGATATAACACGACATATGTCGTAGTTTTTGAGTATATATAATATAACGATTATTTTTTATATATAAAAAAGAAATGCGACATATGTCGTATTTTTACTGGGATATCCCACTTATAAAAAGCGATGAATATATAAAATAACGGTTATTCTTTATATAAAGATATAACACGACATATGTCGTAGTGAAAGAGGATATTTATATAATATAATGCAAAGGATTGTCTAATTGGTGGTGGGGATCTTTAATTTTGTAGAGATGGTGCCGTCGAGAATAACAGAGTTGTAGAGAATTATTTTGAAGTTTTAGATTACTGGTTTGATATTGAAGATGGTAATGGTGGCTATAATGAATATTCTTACTGAATATTTTGGATTGAAGATTTAAATAAATTTATACGACAATTGTTTATGATGTTAATTTAAGTTTCTCATAAAATTTACATTTAGTAGCAAATTTTAGTTTCAATATAAAAAAGGTATTATATGATAAATGTAGTTCTTGTAGAAACCCTCGGTAAGGAGAATATCGGCAGTATATCAAGAGCAATGGCTAACATGGGGGTAGAAAATTTAATATTAGTAAACCCTTTATGCAATCATCTATCACCTATTTCATTAAAATTTGCTCTTGAATCTCAATATATTTTAAAAAATGCCACTATTTATAAAGATTTTGATTCTATAAAAAATAATGGGGATATCTCAATAGCCATATCAAGAAGAATTGGAAAACATAGAATAAAAGACTTTTCTTTGCCAGAGTTGCCAGAATTTATAAATTCTTATAAAGATCTAAAAGTCAATTTAGTATTTGGCAGAGAGGCAAATGGGCTTACGAATGAAGAGATTGAGAAATGTGATATGATATGTTCAATACCGAGTTCAGAAAAGTTTCCATCACTTAATTTAAGTCATGCTGTAATAATTGTTCTTTATGAAATATTTAAAAGCAATAAAAAAGAAGTTAAAATGGAATTTAATAAAGAAAAGTTTAATTCTATTTATAATAATATTATAAATATCCTGCAAAGAATTGGTTTTTTTAAGAATCAGAGGCCACAAATAATAAAAAATTTTATAAAAAGAATACTTTTAAGAGCAAGACTATCTGATATAGAACTCTCAATTTTATCAAATGTTTTGAATAGTCTTAATGGAATATTTACAAAAAAGACAAACTAAATTATAAACCTCTTTTTTTAAGAATCTCGATCTCATTTTCTTTAAGATAACCTTTAAAAACAAGCTTTTTACCTGTCTCATCTAACTCTTTTGAATAATCCTCTCCACAGAGAATTAGGTCTCTATAACATTCAAAAAGGAAAAGAAGTGTGTTTAATTCATTATCATTCTCATCTAATTTGTTAGAATCAGGACCAAATATTTTAAGATTTTTAAGATACTCATTATGATTGTAAATCTTTCTTGCAATTGCTGTTTTAAAATTACTCCCAGCAATCGCCTTTCGATTCTGTAATAATAAAATTTTTCCAATATATTTATAATTTTCTGGTGCCTTTGGTTCTATATCTTTTGCCTTTATAAACAATTGTAATGCATCCTCATAATTTTTTTGAATAAAATAAATTCTTCCCAATTCTGTATAATGTTGATATTCAAATGGATAAAATGAAATTATCTTTTTTTGAAGTTGAATTGCCTCATCTATTCTATTTACTTTTAGTAAAAGATCCACTGTTAATCCAAGATAGAATTTATCATTCGGTAAACTCTGTAATATATGAAAACAGTAAGATATTGCCTCATTAATCTTTCTTTCATTTATAAGAATATTAACCAATTCTTTTTCATATTCAATATAACTCTGATTTACCGGTGTTTTTTGAATTGCTGTTTTTATAAGTCTAATAGCATTCTCTTTTATCTCTTTATCCCCACTATTTTTATTAAGATAGTATAGGGTAACCCCATAAAAATAGTAGAGATATGGGATGTTTCTATTTAGTTTAAGAATAGTATGGGGGACCTTCTCTATTATTATCTTATAAATCTCTCTTAGTTTTTCATTTTTCTCAATCTCAAATTGATTCTTTGTCTTAATTTTATCGATCTCTTTCAATCTCTGAAAAGCTGTTGTTGCCCATTGAAATAGCATTTTACTGTCAAGATCCATTATTTCTGATACCCACTAAGCTTTAAGAAAAGTTGATCTGCTATCTTTGTATTGGCATTTTTTGCCATAAGCATAGCATATTCATCATACAAAAAATCAGAAAATATCTCTTCAGCCTGTCCACCATCCAGCAATTTGTATTTATTAATTGTTTTTTTCATTGTATTGAGTACCTGTTTCCATAAAAGACTCTCCATCTCAATACATGTATCAAACAATTTTTGCTCTTTTTTATCCAGTTTATTTCTATTAACACTACCATCTCTGTTTAACTTTTCTTTTAAAAGAATCTCAAAATCTTTTGAACTACTATCTATCTTTCTTTTTATCTCCTGAATAGAATTAAATTCTTTTGTAAGATATGTAGAATCAATATCTACCAGAGCATTCATAAAAATACCCTCCTATAAAATTATAATCTTTGCACTTATTGCATTGGCTTTATGAAGAGCCTCTATTAAAGAGATTATCTCTTCTATTGTTAAGCCTACTTCATTTAAAATATTAACAAGTTCACCAATGGTAGAACCTTTTATCTCAAAATTAGTCTTTCTCTCTTTGTTTGAAGTTACTTTTACCTGCACCTGAGGTATACTTACCACAGCATCCTGAATAACAATATCAGCACCAGCCACTATCATTCCACTCTTTTTATCAATGACAATTGTCGCAACATAATCTGGTGTAACCTGTAATACTTCAAGTTTAGATATAAATTCCACTGGATTATTCATCTCCTCTTCTGTTAAAGTAATTTCTATTAATCCAGGATCAATTGTTTTTACCTGTAAAGATGGATTTATCGTAAGGATAGCCTCTCTTACTGCATTTGCAGTTGTAAAGTCTGGATTTCTTAAAATAATATTTATCTTATCACCATTAACAAAATTTGAGACAACATCTCTTTCTACAATTGCTCCCTGTGGAATAGTTGCAATTGTCTCTGTTTTTGTTCCGTTAATAATTGTGCCATGAGCAACTGCGTATATGTTACCATCAGCTGCCCTCAAAGGAGTCTGTAACAATGTTCCGCCTGCAAGAGACTTTGCATCACCTATGGAACTAACAGTTACATCAAGTTTATCCCCATTTCTTGCAAAAGATCCAACAGTTGCTATCACAATAACTGCTGCAATGTTTTTTGATCTTATATCATCTTCTGTGATCTCAAAGCCGTAATTATTTGCAAGATTCATAATCATTTTATGAGTGAGTCTGAATGTCTTTGAATCCCCTTTTCCTGCAATGCCAGTAACAAGTCCAAAGCCCATCAATTGGTTATCTCTTAAACCCTGAATTATTGCTATATCTTTTATCCTTACAGCCTCTCTTGAAAAAATATTGATATTAAAAAAAATAGACAATAAAATTAAGAATATTCTATAATTCCACATAAATTTCTCCATTATTGTTTCTTAAAGTGCCAACAAGTTCTTTGCCATTTTTTATTTTAATCTTTATCTTTTGATTTTCATAGCCATCTGTTAAAGCAGTGACCAATAGAGTTATTTCAAAATTTTTCTTTTTTAAAATTGCCTTACAGTTCTCATCTTTTACAACAAGCGGCATTTTAATAAGATCTTTCCATCTTAAAACCTCGCCAGCACCAATACTATTTACAAATTTAAGATTTTCTGCCTTTTCTATATCAAATATAATATTATCCGGCTCTATATAAGTGGAGATATCCACATATTTTATAGTAAAACTATCTGCTTTAAGAATATCGTTTTTTAAAAAATGTCTTTTAGAAATATATATATTTGTATAAATATGAACATTGAGATTAACGGTATACTTTTTATTATCAATAATCAAAAAAACTTTTTTTAAGTTTAAAATGTCTTTTAAACCCTTTTCAAATTTCTCTATTTCCCAATTAAAATCTTTCTCAAGATTAAAAATATCAATATCTGGTTCAACTTTTTTAACATCTATAGAAATCTTAAATTTTGAATCAACATATTGAGATAAATAATCTTCAAGAAATTTTATGGCATTTTTTTTATTACTCCCCTCTTCTATTATCTCTTCTTTTTTTAAAATAGTAACAATTGTCCCACTTCCAATAATATTTACATCAAAGATCCCATTCTTATTTAACTCTTTTAAAATAGTATCACTATTTATAAAAAAAGGAGTTTTTTCTATTTTAAAATATATAGTATCAATTGGGGTATCAATATTCTCTTTCACGATATCTTTTAAATATACAATACTTTCTGTAATAAAAATCTTTTCTTTAAGAGTAATATTAAGAGAAAATAGATAGGGAGTAATAAATACCAAAAATAAAACTCTTAATTTCATTTATTATCTCTTCAAATTGACAGCAGTATTTAACATAGCATCTGATGTCTGAATTGCCTTTGAATTTAGATCATAGGCTCTCTGAGCAACAATCATATTAACCATCTCTTCAACAACCTGAACATTCGACATCTCTATAAATCCCTGATGAAGTTTCCCCATACCTTCATAGCCCGGAATTCCCTCTATTTCATCACCGGAAGCCTCTGATACTTTATATAAATTACCACCAATATTTGTAAGACCTGCTGGATTTACAAATCTATACATCATTATCTGTCCTACCTCAATAATCTCATCACTTGCACCAGTCTTACATGTTACCTTTCCATCCTTACTTATTGCTATTGAATCATGCAAAAAACCTTCTGGAAATATTATAGGTGGATCCAAAAAATAACCACTATGATTTACCATCTGGCCATTAGAATCTATTTTCCATGCACCATCCCTTGTATATGCAACAGTCCCATCATAAAGTTTAACTCTAAAAAATCCCTCTCCCTCAATTGCAAGATCTTTTAGATTATTTGTATTCTGAAGAGAACCCTGAACAAAAATTTTTTGAGTTGCTGCTGCCTTTACCCCAAGACCAACATGAATTCCGGTTGGATAATTACTTATTGATGTAGAAGGAGTTCCAGCCATTAGTAGATTCTGATATAAAAGATCTTCAAAATCAGCCCTTGTCTTTTTATATCCTGTTGTATTAACATTTGAAAGATTATGAGCAATAGTGTCAATATGAAATTGCTGGCCTATCATTCCACTTGCTGCTGTCCATAAAGATCTAACCATTTTTTTCTCCTTGTTTTTTAAAAATTACACCTCAAATAGGTATATTTAAAGATAGCTTCTTTAATTAAAATTTCGGTAATAATAAATTTTTGTTTAGAAATTAGTTTTAATAAAATAGAGGAGAATAATATTTTATAAATTAAAATAATATTAAAATAACAATAATTTTATATTTTTAGAGAATTATGTACGACAATTGTCGTAAACTTGAAATAGGCTATTTATAAAGCCCCTCTTCTGAATAGAACTGTTTCGAGGGTATACAAGACTATCTTTATATCAAACATAAGAGAAAGATTATTTATATAATAAAGATCATAACTCAACTTTTTATTCATCTTTTCAATACTATTTACATAAGTATATTTTACCTGAGCCCAACCAGTTAAGCCAGGTTTTACAAGAAGTCTCTTCTTAAAAAGAGGAACAGTTTTTACTATCTTTTCGATCAATTCCTTTCTTTCTGGTCTTGGACCTATAAAGGACATATCCCCTTTCAATATGTTAAAGAGTTGAGGAAGTTCATCTATTCTCAATGGCCTTATTATTTTACCTATAAAAGTAATTCTTGTATCATTTTCTTTTGTAAATTTTATGCCATCTTTTTCAGCATCGATTCTCATACTCCTGAATTTAAACATATCAAATTCTTTTCCGAGTAACCCTACCCTCTTCTGTTTATAAATAATAGGACCTTTTGAAGTAATTTTTATTAAAAATGCTACTATCAAAAGAACTGGTGAAGTAAGAATTATTAAAATTAGTGAGATTAAAATATCACCAATCCTTTTTATATACTTATTGTAAAAAGAGTCCAGTTTATAAGCAGAAAATATCTCAAAATGCTTATTCTTAATTATCTCTGCTGGTAGGCTCTGATCAAAATATGAAAACATATCAACAAGAGTATAAATTCTACCCCCCTTTACCTCAAAATCATTCACAACTTCAAAAGTCCTATCAGAAATATTAAAGTCAGTATCAATAATAATAAGATCGCACTCTTTTTTTTCAACGGTAGTTAAAACATTATCTGTTATATCAAATAACTCTATAAAAAGCCATTTTTTAAAATTATCAAATAACTCTTTTAAAAGATTAAAATTTTCTCTATTTCCAATATAAAAAACCTTATATGGCTTTTTAGTATAACTTATTAAATAAAATAAAAACTTATTCCATAAAGAGAGTATAAAAGGTATAAGAAGAAAGCCAGAAAAAAATACAAATCGAGGAAAATCTATTTTTGTAAAAAAGTAAAAACCACCTATTACACCAATAGAGATTAAAGAGATAAGTACATTCCCAATAATCGACTCTTTTATTTCGTATATCTTATTTATCTCATAACTTTTAAAACTTATATTCAATAAAATAATTATTAAGGAATATATAGCAAATATAAAAAGCACAATTATATTTAATTCTCTTTTATCAATATTTGGAAAAATATTTGTTATATATCTTATAAAATATATGAGTAAAAATATAAGATAAGAGATAACAAAATTTGAGAATATAAAAAATATTCTATTAAATTTAAACATATTACCTCAAAACTTATTTCTTAAATATAGTAAAAAAACTAAAATTAAGTTCATTAAAAATATTAATATTTCTAAAATATATAAAGAATATAACAAAAAAGGCCCACAACAACACTGTAATAATAATACCCGGATCTTTTAAAACTATATCTTCTGGATTTCCGCCCTTATTTTTACCATATATAAGGTAAAGATATCTGAATAAACCATACAATACAAAAGGAACTGTATATAACAGATTATTCGTATGAAGTTTTTCCATAACCTTCATATCCATAGTATACAATGAATATCCAATAGCAGTAATTGAAGCAGTAATAATAATAAAAAAATCTATTATCTCTTTTTTATATTCTCTATAATTGGATCTATGATTTAAAGCCTCATCACCTAATAAAACAATTTCATTTCTTCTCTTACCAAAGCCTAAAAAAAGACTGATAAAAAAAGTTGAAAATATCATCCAATTTGATAACTCTACATTTATGGCAACAGCCCCAATTAAAACTCGTAAACAAAAACCTATTGCAATAAAAAATACATCAACAATAATGATATTTTTTATAAAAAAAGTATATAAAAGATTAATTATTAAATATAACAAAACTATTAAAGTTATCTTAATTCCAACTAAAAAAGATATAAAAAGACCAACTATAAAGAAAATTATACCTATAATTAATGCTAATATTATAGAAATCCTTCCGGATGCAATTGGCCTTTTTGATTTTTCTGGATGAATCTTATCATTCTCTTTATCTTTAATATCATTTATAATATAAACAAGTACAGATACAAAAGAAAAACTAATTACAGTAAGAGTAGAATAAAATAATTTCTTTATATCAAATAAATTTAAAGAAAAGATTAAAGGAGCATAAATAAAAAATATATTTTTTGTCCAATGTTTTATTTTAATAAGTCTAAAAAAATCTTTCATATTTTATCACAATCTAATTTAAATTAACTGGGTTATACCTTAATTTTTCTAACTTGTCAATTTTAACACAACTTCCACCATAAAAATGGGTGCTATTTTATTTTTAGGCAACTTTTTTAAATTTTTTTCTAAAAGTTGTAAAGGATTTTCTCAAAAATTTTGT
>DAONLM010000011.1:0-31135 GCA_035406685.1 Spirochaetota bacterium | reverse complement strand
GTAATATATTAAAATAAATTTTATTTTGACAAACATTTAAATTTAAGATATATTACGCCTAATCTTTCTGATAACTCACTCTTTTTCGAGTGAAATAAATCTAATATTGTTGAGGTAAATATGGAAAAATTTAGAGTCGCTATACTTGGGTGTGGGACTGTTGGTGGTGGAGTAGCAAAAATTCTAATTGAATTAAAAGAGGATTTAAAGAAAAAAGCCGGAAAAGAGATCGAACTTGCAAAAATAGTGGATCTATTTCCTTTAAACTCTTCAAAAAGACATAATATACCCTTAACATATTTTGCTGGAAATGATAAAGAAGAACTAACAAAAGATGAGGCTAATCTATATATTGATGAAATATTAAATGATTCTACCATTGATATTGTGATTGAGACAATTGGTGGAAGTTCTAAATATATTCTTGATCTTGCATTAAGAATTTTAAAATCTAAAAAACATCTTGTTACTGCAAATAAGGCACTTCTTGCCAAATACTATAATGAAATATTCACTACTGCAGAAGAAAACAAAAAAATAATAGGTTTTGAAGCAAGTGTATGCGGAGCAATACCAATTATAAAAGGAATAAAAGAGTGTTTTACTGGTGATGAAATAATATCAATCTCTGGCATAATGAATGGAACAAGTAACTATATTCTAACTAAAATGAATGAAGAAGGCTTATCTTTTGAAGATGCACTAAAAAAGGCACAAGAACTCGGATATGCTGAGGCAGATCCTACATTGGATATAAATGGGCATGATGCAGGCCATAAATTATCAATTCTATTAAGATTAGCATTCGGAATTGATGTGAAATTTGAAGAATTAAGTATTAAAGGGATAGACAATATCACAAAAGATGATCTTGATTTTGCAAAAGAGATGGATTCAACAATTAAATTAATTTGTTATGCCAAAAAAGATAATCATAAAATATATGCAACAGTTCAACCAATGATGGTAAAGAATAGCAACTTCTTATCAATGATAGGTGGATCGACAAATGCTGTAAAACTTCAAAATAGATATTCTCAAGAACATATACTCATAGGAAAAGGGGCTGGATCATTAGAGACTGGCTCTGCAATAGTATCAGACATTGTATTTATAGCAAGATATGAAGATAAAATTTTGACAAAAGGACATCTGAATCCTTTAAAATTAGTTAATGAACTTGAAATAGAATTCCCTTACAATATAATTTTTGAAACAGAAGATAAGCCAGGTATCACCGGGCTTACAACAACTGCTATAGGTAATCAAGGGATAAATATAGACACAGTTGGACACAATAGACATAACTATAAGAAAGCGATATTTTCTATTGCAACAATGCCGTGCAAACTATCTCAAATAAATAATGCAATTAAAGAGATAAAAGAGAAAAGACCAGATATATTATTAAAAGAGCCAAAAGTAATTCCTATTTTGTATTAAAATAAGTTATGTTTTAATATTATAAATTAGCTGACATTAAATAAACAACTTTGGAAAGTCACAAACTTTTGAACACAATACAAGTAAGTTATTTATGAAACGCTTAATAAACATTTTCTATATTTTTATATATCTTTATAAATTTATTTATATAATCAAGGGATTTATTAATAAACACTAAAATAGATTGCCCGGATAATTTTATTGCCTCTGGATTTATAATATATTTTTCAACTTTTGGATTATTATCAGTTATATTTATAAAAAAAGAATATATGTTATTAATTGCATTATACAAATCCTTTGCAATACTATCAGAAACCTTTTTTATCTCATCCAATAATTGCTGTAAATCTCTTTTTTGATCTACATCCAGTCCATTTTTTGACTTGGCAATAAAATAAATTATTCTTTTACCATATTCATTTTCGTATTTTAATTTATTATCCAGTTCATTAATTTTTTTTACATTATTATTAATTGTATGATAAGCCGCTGTTAAATGAAATTTGGATTGCTCTGATACAAAATTTGCCTCAATAACTATTTTATTCACAACATTTTCAATTAATGTTTTATATATTTTATTAATAAAATGTGCCAGTATATTAAGATGATATATTGAGGTCAACTTAAAATTAAAATTCTTCTCAATCTGATTATATAATTTTACATTAAAATTTTCAAGAACATCAAAATTAAAATCTGAAAAAATCTCTTTTACTAATCTATCTAAATCATTTTTCTTAAGTTGTAAATAAAAAGAATCCCATATCTTCTCTATATCTTTTCTTTTATTTTCTTTATACTTATCAATAAAATTTCTCTCTATATAAATCAATTTTGGTTTATATAATAAATCCTTTTTAAAATACTGAAAAATTTTATTTAAAGGGATCTTTTGTTTAAATTTTTCCACAGATTCAAGCAATTTCTCTATTTTTTCAACATCATTATTGGAAAAAATCTCTTTTTCTTCTTCATTTTCTTTTAATTTTTCTTTTAAAAAGACTGGAAATTGAGTTATAAATGATATCTCATTTATAGAAAAATTAAGTTCAGAAATAATTGAATTTAAATTATCAAGCATATAGTCTACATTCTTAAAATATGTAAAATTATTTGGAGTTACCTTTGCCTTTAAATCACCTAATGAAAACTCAATAAATAGCTTAGTCCAGTTAAACTGAATGAGTTTTATAATAATTTCAAATTTTGTTGTTTCAGATATGAATCTTTCAAACTTATAATTATCAATAGCAGAAAAAAAGGCATTAATTCTTTGCTCTTTTTCTTTATTGTATATCTGTCTATCAATAAATTTACCTTCTAATTTTAAATTGGCTGGATCTGTCTCCTTATACAATTTCTTTATATTTTCATTAAATTCACTCTCAAATAGACTTACTAAAAAGTTGAAATAATATTCAGAATTAATAATATAAAGACTAAAAATAGGTGACAGAAGAGTCACTATATCTGCTATACTTAATAACTCATTTAAAAAGTAATATGTCAATTGCCCATTATCAAAATTAATTAAATTATAATATTTATTTTGAATTTCCTTTTTTATCTTATTTAACTTCTGTTTTATTATTATATCCTCTTTTTTCTTACCAGAAAAAAAAGCAGACAAAAGTATAAAAATCTTATCCCAAAATCCTTTCTTTTCAAATTCTTCTTTGGCTATTTTATATTGAGGAGAATCGAAAATTCCCTTTCTCACTAATTTTTTATTTATAGATAAATCATCTGATTTTTCCTCTTCCTTTTTACTCTTTATCTTTTCAAGAAGTTCTTTTCTCTCCTCTTCATCGAGTTCTCTTGATAATTTATCAAATTCAGAAATTTCAAGCATAAGATACCATCTATTTTTCAACAGATTTAAAATTTATTTTTTTTCTAATAATAATACTTGTAAAAAAAATAATGCCAAAACATGTTATAAAAATTCCTACAAATGTCATAATATTTCTTAAGTCAGAAAAATTTAGCTTATTTAAGGCTATCTTACTACCAAGCCAGACATATAGTAAAGTAGTAGGAATAATACCTAATATTGATGCAACTAAATATTTCCATATCTTGATACTTGTTAAGCCATAAGCTATATTTTGCATATTGTATGGAAATACAAAAAAGACTCTAAAAAATAAAACTGTCCAGAAATGATACCTATTTGTCCAGTATTCAATCTGCTTTATCATAACATTTGTGCCAAATTTTTTTATAAAATCTTCTCTAAAAATATATCTTGATGCAATAAACGATGATAACAATCCCAGTGTCATTCCTAACCATGCTATAGCATATCCATATCCAAAGCCATAAAGATATCCAGAGATAAATGTCCAGAACAAAGTAGGAAGACATAGAAGATTAAAAATTATATATAACAAAAAAATAAATAAAGGTCCTACAAAAGAAAAAGAAAGAATAAAATTTCTAACATTTTCTGCATTTTCATATGTAAAAAATCTATTAAGTTTAAAGGCATAAAAAAGAATTATTAATAAAAAAGCAATTAATATATAACTTATTTTCAAATAATGTTTTTTCAAAAAAGTAAAAATTTTATTCAATAATATACCCCTATTAGCATAATAAATTTTTTTATTTATAATATATAACAAATTTTTCTTTTAAAGTCCATCCATTATCATCCTGTTTATAAATTAATTCACCTGTTGGAACTATAATACCCTCTATATTCTTTTTATTAATCTTTTTTATTGCAGATGTGATCATTTCGTTAAATAATAAGGTAATATCTTTACCATGTTTTTCTATAAGGTAAGCATAAGACTTAAAATTTTTATATTTCTTATTATCAAATTTCAAATTATATTTTAATATAGCCTCCTCCACATAATACTCTTTATTTAAAATAGCCTTTGTATTAATAATAACATCTTTTAAAGTATAATCTTCAAATGATAAATTTTCCTCCTGTAAGGTTGTTATATTACCCTTTTTATCTACTTTAAAATTAATCCCATATACATAAAAAGATACCAAATTCAATACTCTCGAATTTAGAACAGATCTTGTTAATGCTATCTCTTTCTTCTCCTCAACATTCATTATTAATTTTATCTCTTTTGAAAAATTATTTAAAAATTTAAAATTAGAATCACCTTTTGACTTACAGGAGAAAAATAATAATATAATAATTAAAAAATATCTAATTTTCATATATTAAATATAATAAAAATAAAAAGATTTTGCAACAAAAATTTTTTTATTCAAAAATTATATAATCAATATAAAGATCATAAAAAGCATTTGAACCACCCCTTAATATAAATTCTTTTCCATCTGGCTTAAATCCAGAAACATTCAACTCAATCTTAATCCATTCTGAAGCATTGAGTGTCTTGTTACTGTATAATGGTGTTGTGGATAATTCTATTATATTACTTTTTGTCTCATCATTTATATTAAAATAGTTAGATTCTGTTGAGCCTATTCTTAAAACCAATCCTTTTGTCCCCTCACCTTTTAAGAAAAAGGTTATTTTAGTAAGATTTCCTCTGGATATACACGGATTAGTTATTTTAAAAATATCCATATTTGAACTACCAGTATTACCATAAATTCTTATTGATCTATTACCCTCTTTAACATCATTCTCTATATACTGCACAGTAAAATTAGGAATACTAGCATTATTTACATCATTTTCCATATCAGAATTTAAAAATACTAAATCTGTTATTTTAATTTTTAAATTGATTGTTTTTTCTGTTGCATTACCCTTAACTGTTATTGGTATTATATAATCTGAAATATTAGAAATAGAAGAGATTTCATAATTGTAACAATACACATTGTCGTTGGCAAATATGTCCCCATTTGTTCCATCATCAAACATATTTTGACAAAAATTTCCATTTATTGAACTTAAATCAATAATAACAGCGTCAATTATAGCATTATATCTTTTCTCAACTGTAACATTAAAATTAATAGTTGCTGGCAAATCTTTAAGAAGAAGAGTATCTCTTGATACAGAGGGATTTAATAACACAAATTCAGGCTCTGGAAGAATAACATTTGCATAAATTTTTATAACATACTGAGAAATATTACTCTTAATAGTAATAAATGCATAATTTCTTCCAATAGAGACTGCCTTAAATTCAACAATAAAGTCCGTTGTAGCATCAACTACTATCTCTTTATCTGGCTTTTTCAGAATGGTAAAATTTTCTTTATTTGATATTTCTATATCTTTTAGATTAAATGCACTATTCCCTATGTTTTTAATCTCAAATAAAAATTCTTTTTTACTATCAAGAGTTAGATCCCCTAAACAAATTTCTTCTTTTAAATTGATATTCTTGCCATTTAATTTAAAAATTAATTCTTCTTGAGCAGTTGCTTTAATTTCATAATTGTTTCCAAGATTAATATATTCAACACAGCCAGAAAAAATTAAAATAAAAAACAAAAAAAAATTCTTTTTCATAAAAATCTCCTCCTCAAAAAAATTAATATTTCTATTAATTAATCACAAAAAAAGTGAAAAAATCCTTTACAAAATTTGAAAAAAAAATTATTTTTTTTTCAAAAAAAATGGAGGAACAAGATGGTTTTTCAAAAAGAAATTATAATAAATTCAGATGCTTTTGATTCAATATATGATATTACGGATATGGTCAACAATACTATAAAAGAGAGTAAAATAAATAATGGGCTTGTTAATGTTTTTCTCATTGGCTCTACTGCTTCAATAACTACTATTGAATTTGAAGATGGACTTGAAATGGATCTAAAAAATATTCTAAATAAGATAATACCGAGAGGATTCAATTATAATCATAATAGAAAATGGGGAGATGGAAACGGGGATGCTCATCTTAAAGCCTCATTAATCGGACCTCAAATAACATGTCCAGTAAAAAATAATAACATAGTTTTAGGTACATGGCAACAGATAGTATTAATTGATTCTGATAATAGACCAAGAAGAAGGAACATTCTCATAACAGTGATTGGAGATTAATATTATTTTATTATATTTGTCTCAAAAAAGAGATCTTTTTTATAAGAAAGAAGTGTCTTTTCGTTTAATAAATAATAACCATCATCGAAAATCTCAATTGCTTTTTTAGTTTGATCAGTAAAATAATTATGTTCAAGAAGGTTATTTAGTAATTTTTTCTGTTTTTTTATGAGAAAATTAACAATTGCTTCGTTAAAGTATAATTTATCACTATAATAGATCACACTTAAACAATTTTTTAAAAAAAATCCTTTGCCTAACCAATTTCCTATTTGAGAAAAATCTGGATCTGATTTTATCTCTTCGCCAAGTATATATTTTACCTTATAAAACCACTGTCTATAAATTTTAGAATTTTGAAAATTAATTATTACATCTGGATTCATATTTATACCATAAAAATCTACAAGAACTGGGTAAATCTCGGCAAAAAGCATAAGAACTTTTGATGCATGCAAGCAGGCATTTTCATCCTCACCATATAATTTACTTCTAAAACAGATATTTGCTTGATCAGAATAATATTTTTTTAAAAAATTTATATCATCTTCCATTTTTTTTTCCTTTTCTTTTTTAGTTAAATTATTTACATAACCACTTCCTACTATATCATCTTTTAATATCTCTATTTTCTTTTTATGTACTTCAAAATTAAAATCTATCTCCTCCATAAATTTTCTCCTTCTTTAATACTCTATATTATATTATACGTCTTTTTTTACTTTTTTTCAAGTTTTTTTTTAAAAAAAAGTTATCCTCCTCCTACAAATTTTACAATTTCTAATGAATCATTATCTTTTAATATAGTACTATCTATTATATCTTTTTTAATTATCTCTTCATTTAATAGAATAATAATACTATCCAAATCTATATCTTTACTCTCTAAATACTGTTTTATGGAAATAGAATCTATATTTTCTTTTTTACCATTTACAAAAATATTAATCACATTCTTTCCTTATAAAATGTTTACTTAAAAATATAATAAAAAAAAAAAATTTTGTCAAAATAAAAAAAATTGTTTTTTTTATATAAATGTGATATAATATTTTAATTATAAAGAATTTGAAGAGCTCTAAGAAATAAAAAAAGGAGGATTTATGAAAAAAGAATTAATTATTGTTTTTTTTCTATTAATTTTATCTTTTTCACTTTTTTCTTCTCAAAGTGATAAAGTTACTTATAATCAGACTGAAACAATTTCATTTGTTCAGACTCTAAATTCCATATCAGAACCAGGAATTAATAGACTAATTGAAAAATATGCTGTATCAGCATTGGTCCCTTACAATAAGCAATTTCTTACAGCAGCAATAGTATTTACTGTTGTAAGTGGTGTATTGTTAGTAATGGGGATTGTTGGTTCTGTTTTATGGGCTATAGGATGGTATGGACCTGTTACAGATTTTAACTACAATACTAACGTGCCATTAGTTTGGGCTGGCTCTGCTCTAATGGGTGTAGGATGGGCACTATTTAGTATTACTATTTTAGGAGTTATTGCATTCTGGATACTTTATGGTTTATCTGGTGGACCAAAGGGAGCAATGAAAAATATAAGAATAGAAGGCACAACTGTTTCTATAAAATTATAAAATCTAAAATGCTCTTCAAATTCATAAATATAAACAAGGGGTAGTATCCCCTTGTTGTTTTTATTATTAGAAATAAATTTATAAAAATGGATAGTATAATATTTGATAAAATAGTAAAAAGACTCTCTGAAATTGAAAAAGAGCATAATGTCGAAATTATCTATGCTATTGAGTCTGGATCAAGGGCATGGGGATTTCCATCAACTGATAGTGATTATGATGTAAGATTCATATATAAACATAATATTGAATGGTATCTAACGATTTTTCCTAAAAGAGATGTAATTGAATATCCTATAATCGATATTTTTGATTATTCTGGCTGGGATCTAAAAAAGGCTCTATTTTTATTAAATAAATCCAATCCTGTTCTATTTGAATGGTTTAATTCTCCTATTGTATATAAGAAAAATGAAAATATATTTAATTTATTTCAAGAAATTTTGCCATTATATTTTTCACCGATTTCTACAATTTATCATTATCTCCATATGGCAAAAGGCAATTATAGAAATTACCTTAAACAAGATGTGGTTAAGGTAAAAAAATATTTTTATGTCCTTAGACCAATCTTTGCATGTATGTGGGTAGAAAAAAATAATTCTACACCACCAATGGAATTTGAAAATTTACTCAATCAAGTAGATATTAATAAAAATCTTTATAATGAAATTCATGATTTATTAATAAAAAAAAGATCTGGCATAGAACTTGGAATAGAACCTAAAAAAGAGAGATTAAATAATTTTATAGAAGAACAAATATCCTATTTTGATTGTAAAATCAACTCTTTTAAGCCAAACAAAAAACCGGATAATAAAATATTGGATCAATATTTTATTAAGATTTTAAAGGGGCGATTTTATTTTTAGGCAGTTAAAAAAATAGAATTATCCTAAGGGTAAATTTTGTTTGAGAAAAAATTGTAAGAAGCTAATTTATTTTTTGGTAGAATTTAAAATAAATTTTTTCAATAATATGTCTCAAAGCCTATTACCTGATAACAATCGTTGTAAATTGCCTTGTAAAAGGGCGTAGTGTTACCGGAAAAGTGGGATAATTCTCTGCTCTTATTCCACTTTTTTATCTTTGTTAGTCTCAAGAATAACTTTAATGTTATTATACTACACTTCATCTCAACCCCGGTAATCCCAAGTTTCTCATACTCTTCTAAAAAAAGTAGGATAATTCTCCTCAGTAAAACACCCATGCTGAAAAAATTAAGATCAGCATGGAGCTTCTTCAAAAATCTGTAATCCTGTTTTGACAGATACAGATGAATCCTACTATCCCAATTTATCCTTTCATATTTATTCCCATCTTCTGGACCAAAACAGTATATCTTTTTTACCCTATTGCTATAGATCTGCAAGATATACACAATAAGCCCAGAAATAGAGATGTTAAATTTCCTTGCAATATTTTCCAGTCTTTTTTTCATAGCAGAGTTAACAACAAAGTGTAACTCATGCTCTACAGTATAGTTTTCTAAAATTTTACTGATATTATTCATAACAAACCCTCCATATGAAAATTATTTTCTATATATTAATCACAAAATTTCTTAGAAAATCCTTTACAAGTTTTAGAAAAAAAATTAAAAAAGTTGCCTAAAAATAAAATCGCACCCTTATTTTTAAATAGCAATTAATTTTCCTTGAAAGATTTATTTTATTATGTTATACTATTTTACTAAAAAAAATTAGGGGGATTATAATGAAAAAAATAAGTTTATTATTTATTTTATTTTTTGTTACAATATTTAATACAAATCCAATTTTTAGAACATTAGAGGCGGGAAGATATTATTACTGGTTATATTCTCCAGATTTACTCGGAAGAGGAATGGGATATAATGGAAGTCAGAATCCATCTGGTATCATAATTAATCCAGCAAGCAATGCCTTTATTCAGAGATATATGATTGAATTCTCTGGTGGCTTTACCCCAGCTTTCTGGGCAGAATTAAATACTATTTTTTATGACAAAAATTCTACATATTATAATGAAAAATTTTTGAATGCTGGGGATTTCTTTTTGCCATTTATAGTTAATGCTGGTTTTGTTATACCATCAAGGTATGGAAATTTTACAGTTTATCTTGATTATCAGAATATGAGCAATCAGAGTTTTGGAGTTGGTAGTAATAATGATCTTGGTATAGGTAAGACTGGAAGTGTTTATTTTGCATTTTCAAAGGATTATGATGATAGATTTGCCTTTGGAGTTTCTGGTAATTTAAAATTTAGTTACAATCCCTTATCAAAATATCCAAATAATAGATTTGATGTTGCTGGTGGTTTTGATTTTGGATTTATTTTTAGGCCAGAATGGAGAGTTAGATTTTCTAAAAAATTTGTAAATTGGGGATTTCAGGATTTTGAATTTTCTATTGTATTAAAAGATATAGCAAAACCTCTTATAAACACACCAGATGGACCTTCTGGTGATAATGATATATACTGGTTTCCACCATCTTTTACTGTTGCCACTGGCATGAGTTTTAACTGGTATAATGATGGAGCAACATATTGGAAATGGCTTTTGGATTTAAGTTTTCCATTTTTTCAGAATCTAAATTTTGCTTTTGGCATGGAACTTCAAATTTATAAACTCATTGTTTTAAAAGCATCTTATACCTTTGATCTGGAAGGAGTTCTTGAATATGCTGGGATTATTCCATTATATGAATATAGATATACCCCATTAAATGGGCTTTCTTTTGGAATGTCTATAAAATTTAGATCAGATTTTTTTAAAAAACAGACAAAAGATGAAGAGTATAAAAACAGACATAAGACAAATGAATTTTCAATAGACTTAGCCGCAAAACCATTTCATAATGGATTTATTTTTGAAGCTGGATGCACAATTACAATTGGGTTAAAAGATACAACTCCACCAGATATTACTTATACACAAAAAGATTACTACATAAGTCCAAATTTTGATGGAGTTCAGGATGAACTTGTTATTGATCTTGATATAAGAGATGATAGATATGTTATGTACTGGAAACTTGAAATTTATGATCAAGATGGAAAAATTGTAAGAACTATAGAGAGTAAGGAAGAGAGAAAAGAGACATTAAAGTTTAAAGATTTTGTAAAGAGATATTTTGCTCCAAAGAGTGGAATTCTTATACCAAAACAGGTTGTATGGGATGGTAAGGATAATTCTGGAAATGTAGTAAAAGATGGAAAATATACATTTAAATTTTTTGCAATGGATGATAATAAAAATATAAATAAAGATGGTAGTAGAGAGGGAGTTATAGTTGTAAAGACTGATAAACCTCAAATTGATTCAAAATTTGAATATACAATATTCTCTCCAAATAATGATGGAAATAAGGATACCCTAATAATTGATATTGACATAATAAAACAAAAAATTGAAACAGTAGAGATTGATTTAAGCAATATCTATGATTTTGAGACTTATGAGATAAAGAAGCCAGAATGCACAATTTTAATTAAAGAATTAAATAGTATAAAAAATAAGACAGATTTAACTAGTGATTTAACTAATAAAAAACAGATATGGTATGTAGATATTCTTGATTCAAATGATAATGTTGTTAAAAGATATAGTTATACAGAAAAAGGCAAACAAAAGATCGAATGGGATGGTAAGGATGAAAAAGGTAATCAGATGCCAGATGGTGTTTATAAAGTTAAACTTCATTCAACAGATCTTGCTGGTAATTATTGGGAGAATATTATCACAAACATTATTATAAATACAGAACCAACACCTATTGAGGCAATTGTTTTAAATAGATACTTCTCCCCAAATAATGATAATGTTTTAGATAAAGTAAAATTTAAATTCAATATTCCAAATAAGAATGGCATAGAAAAATGGAATCTCGATATAATAGATGAAAAAAATAATATTATAACTACTTATAAAGGAGAAGGTCTTCCACCAGAAAATATTGAATGGGATGGTAAAGAAGATAAAAGCAATAAGATAGCAAAAGAGGGGGTATATAAGGCTAAACTTACTGTTCAATATATCAATGGAAATAGGCCAATAGCATTGACTCCAGATTTTATTCTTGATATTACTCCGCCAAATGCTAATATAAAATTTTCTTATGATATATTCAGTCCTGATGGCGATGGAGAAAAAGATGAGATGACAATTTCTCAAAATACTTCTAATGAAGAGGAATGGATTGGAACAATATATGACCAGCAGGGAAATAAAGTAAAGAGTTTTATATGGAAAGGTGAGCCGCCAAAACAGTTTAACTGGGACGGAAGGGATAATAGTAATAAACTATTAAAAGATGGAACTTATATATATCAATTAACCTCAACAGATAGAGCAGGTAACAAATTTGAATCACAGAAGTATAATGTAAAAATATTTACAGAAAATACACCTGTATTTATAACTGCTTCATTAGAGAGTTTCAGTCCAAATAACGACAAAATAAAAGATAGTCAAATTTTTCAAATAAGAGCAAATATTGCAAAAGATAACCCAGTTGTTGAGTGGAATATAAATATTTATGATGATAAAGATTCTCTTGTATATTCTGCAAATAATAAGGGTTCATTACCAGAAAATTTTGAATGGAATGGAAAAGATACAAAAGGTAATACTGCAAAGGATGGCGATTACTATGCAGTATTGAATGCAAAATTTAATTCTGGTACATCTTCAAAGAGTAAAACAAGGTTATTTTCTATTGATACCATTCCACCTCAAATTGAGTTAAAAATAGTAATAGATGTCTTCTCTCCAAATGGTGATAATAATTTAGATAATTTTGAAATATTACAAAAGGGGTCTAATGAAGATCTATGGGAAGGTGTAGTAAAAGATCCTAATGGCAAAGATATAGTAAAAGTATACTATAATGGAAAGCCAGAAGATAAATTTATATGGAATGGTAAGGATATGAATGGTAATATTCAAAAGAATGGCATATATAGTTATACAATAACAGCAACAGATAAGGCTGGTAACAGTGGAAGTGCAAAAATAGATAAGATAGAATTAAAAAATGTTTATACTTCTGTGTTTGTCACACTCGATAAAGATAAATTCTCGCCAAATAAAGATGGGGCTTTTGATACAATAAAAATTAAACCTTTTTTAAGTGTAGTAGAAGACGTTGAAGTGTATAAGTTAGAAATTCTTGATAAAGATAAAAAGGTAGTAAAGACATTTGAAGGGACAAAGAAAGTTCCAGAAATAATCGAGTGGGATGGTCTTAATGATAATATGAAGATCTCATCTGATGGTATTTATACTGCAAAATTAAGTGTTATTTATAGATTTGGTAATAATCCATCTATTGAATCTGCTCAATTTATTTTAGATAATACACCACCAGAATTTGATGTTTCATATAATCCAGACATATTCTCTCCGGATAATGATGGAGTTGATGATGAACTTACTCTTAACATAAAGAGTAATGATCTTTCTGGAATCAAAGACTGGAAGATTATAATAATGAATCCAGCAAGGACAAGACCTTTTGTTGAATTTGTTGGTAATGGTAAGCCTACTGAAAGAATAGTATGGAATGGAAAGGGAAAGAGTGGCGATCTTGTTGAAAGTGCTGAGGATTATCCAGTAGTTATTTATGCTATAGATGAGGTGGGAAATAAATTAGAAAAAGAGATTAATCCAGTAATGGTTGATATTCTTATTGAAAAATTATCTGATGGAAGATTAAAGATTAGAATCAGCAATATAGAGTTTAAACCAGATTCAGCAGAAATGACTGATTCTCCTAAGAATCAGAAGATTTTAGATTTACTTGCTAAGGCATTAAAGAAATATGGTCAGTATAAGATAACAATTGAAGGCCATGCTAATAGATTCTTTGTATTAAAATACAATGAGGAGATTGCTAAAAATCTTTCAAAGAGAAGGGCTGACACTGTGTTAAATCTTTTAGTAAAAAGAGGTATTGCAGCTAGAAGAATGACAACAATTGGAGTAGGTGGCGATAGACCAGTATTTGAACCTAAGGATGAAAAAGGCATGGCAAAAGAGGAGATTGAAGAACAGAGAGAAAACCTTGGTAAGAATAGAAGAGTAGAATTCTATTTACAAAAAGAGTAATTTTTAATAGGCTATCTTTGACAAAAAGATAGCCTATATTTTTAAAATTTAAAAAAGGGGGTTTTATGACAAAAGAAGAGATTATAAAAAAGATTGCTGAAAAGATGAATATTACTCAAGTAGAAACAAAAAAATTATTTGATGCATCTTTTGATGTTTTAACAGATATTTTATCAAAAGGAGATTCTTTTACCGAGCAGGGATTTGGCACTTTTTCTGTAGTAAAATTAGAAAAAAGAAAGGGCTTTAATCCTCTTATAGAAAAATGGATGATGTTGCCTCCAAAATTAAAAACAAAATTTAAACCAAGCGAAACTCTAAAAGAGGAGGTAAATAAAAAATGAAAGATAAAAAAAGAGATGATACTATTATAATTAAAAAAAATGAAGAAGATTCTACTAAAATTATAGAAAGAGAAGGAGAAAGAATAGGTATAGATGAATTTGCAAAAAGGGTTTCAAAAAAGACTGATTTGCCACAGGAAAAAGCAAAAAAATTTATTCATATTCTATTTGATACAATAAAAGATGGTTTAAAAGAAGAAAATAAAGTTCCTATTTATAAATTTGGAATATTTAAGAAAAAGTGGGTACCAACAAAGGATGGCTTTAATCCTCAAACAAAGGAAAAGATAAAAATACCAGCGCATTATTCTGTAAAATTTAGCCCCTCTTCAAAGTTATCAAATGAGGTAAATAGAAAGTATAGAAATTTAAAACCGAATGTTTTAGATGAAATATTGACTTTAACAGGGATTACAAAAATTGATCCCGAATTTAAAAAAGAATTAGAAAAAAATAAAGATTTAAGTGAAAAATATAAGATTGTTAAAAAAAGAGCAATAATATCTTTAATTGTAATTGCTATTTTATTTTTAATTCTACTTGCAATTTTAATACTTGTTCCAGCATATTATGTAAATGAAAATAATCAGGTAGTTAATTTTGTAAAGAAAGTAAATAAAATGTTTGGGCTTAATAAGATATCTGACAGGCTTATAGAAAATAGAAAAGAAAATATAAATGAAGAGCAGGGTAAAGAATTTATGAAAGAGGCAAGAAGTACTCTTTCAGAAAATAGAAAAGTAATAGAAGAGTATACAGTTAAAATCGGCGATACAATATTTGATATTGCAGATAGATATTGGAATAATAAGTATCTATGGCCTGATCTTTATGTATTAAATAAGGAGAGTGTTAGTGATCCAGATTTAATATATCCCGGAGATAAATTATTAATATATGAAAAATTAGGAGATCCAGAGAAATTCAATAAAAAACAGAGACAAAAAATAGTTGAAGCATTTATTGGTGTATATAGAATATATAGATCATTTGGGGAAAAAGATATTGAGAATGGAAATATTAAAAAAGGGGAAAAAAGGATAAATGATGCAAGATGGACATTGTATACAGCATTAAGATATGATAAAGATCTACTCAAAAAATATAAGGATGCTATATATCCGCAGGATATTGAAATGATAAAATACTGGCAACAGGAAGTCGAAAGAAGATCAAAAAATAAAAAATAACATTTTAAGAAAATAAGCAAGATAAGCTTGATAAAGAGTGGTGTAGGGTAGTTGCTTATATTAGTGCAACATTTTACAATACAAATGTCCCAGTTTAAAAGAATATTTATATTTTATAATGATAGAAGTTAAGGAGTATTGGGGATATCTGTATAAAATATATACAGATATCCCCCTTTTTGAGTAACAAAAAAGTAAAAAAGATTTTTTAAAAAAGGAATATATAATGAAAAAAATATTAGTTTTAATTTTTTCTGCTGGTTTAATTTTGTTGTATTCAACAGATATTAAAGTGATTATGGATTCTATTAAAGATAAGAATCCAGTTGAACAAATCATAATTCTTGAGAGATATCTAAAAGAAGAAAAAAATAATTTGAATTTATATATATTAAAAGCACAAATAGAGATAAACATTAGAGACTTTTTAGGAGCAGAAGAGACCCTTTTAATGGCGTATAATATAAATCAGAAAAATACAAAAGTCCTAAATTTATTAGGCATAACTTATTTCTTATTAAAAGATTACAAAAAATCCTCTTATTTTTTTAATTTAGTATTAAAAATCGAAAAAAATAACGAAACAGCATTAAATTATCTTTCAATACTGGATCCTTTTGATAAAACTTTAAAAGAAGAAAAGTATCAAAATATTGGTTTATCAAAAGAGGATCTTGTTCAACTCATAAAAGAATTTGAAGATCTTGATATAGATAAAAAAGAAGATATGGTATATCTTTTATATGAAAAAGAGTTAGAGGTAATTGATGAAGATAGGATGAATTACACAATCCATTGCGTTGTAAAAATTTTAAATAGTGCAGCCGTATCATATTTTAGAGACTTTGAGATGTCTTATAATGCTTTTGAATTTTTACCAGAAGTAATCTATGCTGGGACATATGATTATGAATTGAATTTTAAGAGTGTTAATCCTAAAAATATAGTAATATTAGATAAAAAAAATCAAGATTCAATGTATACGAATAAAAAACATATTGCATTCCCTTTTCCAGATGTAAATAAGGGGAGTATAGTTGAATATAAAATAAAATTTCATACCACAAATAAAAAATTAACACCAAAAATATTTGATAGTTATTTATTTAGTTCCTCTATTAGAATCTTAAATAGTAATTATATTATAAAATATCCATCTAACTTACATCTAAATATTTTAAATACTTCCAATAATGTAAAAATAGATAATGACGTAATAATTGAAAATGATAAAAATATAAATTTTGTAAAATATAGTTATAAAAATCCACCTATTATAAAAAATGAAGAGGATTCAGACATTAATATTTACGACATATCTGAAAAAGTAATAATAGGAACATTTTATACATGGGATGAGATATCAAAATGGTATTCTAATATTTTTGAAAAGACTCTCTTTCAGGGGGATGCAAGTAAAGAGATATTTAGATTAATTAAACTTGAAAATCTTTCTAAATTAGAACAGATAGAATTAATTTATAAATTCATTCAAAAGAACATAAAATATGTTGGTATAGAACTGGAGGAAAATGCCTTTGTACCACATAATTCAGAAGAGATATTTAAAAATAGATTCGGGGATTGTAAAGATCAGGCGTTATTAACTATTCATTTATTAAGAAAGATTGGTATAAAGGCATATCCGGTACTTGTTTCCACAAAAGACAATGGAACTGTTATTAAAGATATCCCTTCACCATTTTATTTTAATCACTTAATAACATATATTCCGGTTCAAGATGGAATAACAGAGGATATATATCTTGATACTACTAGTAGTTTTACAGAATTTTTAAATCTTCCTTCTGTGGATCAGGGGATAGAAGTACTTATAGTAAAAAGCGATGGAACTTATGAATTTAGAAGTACTCCTGTTATATCTTATACTAAAAATAGAATCGAAGAGATATACATTGCGAAAGCAAATATTATTGGTTCTGGTGAGTTAAAATACATTGAAAGATTTACAGGAGCATACTCAGAAATGATAAGAAACTCAACAGAAGATAAGGATAAAGAGGATGTAATAGATAAATTTTATGAGGTTCAGCAAAAATCTTTTAATAATTTAAAAAAAGAAAATTTTGAGATATCTGGCATTGATGAAATCTCCGGTGAAATAGAAATAAAACTTACAACATATTATAAGAATATCACAAATATATTTTATGATGGGAGACAAAAAATAAAATATTCGAGTGGAAATCTTAATTCTTTTTATAATATTCCAGAAAAAAGTGAATATGATTATACAAAAAATTTTCTCTCTTCTTATAAAAAAGTAATAGAATATATATTCCCAGATAATTATAAAATAACTGAGGGAAATTTTAAAAATTTAAAAAAAGAGAATAAATATATATCTGTAGAATTTTATGCTGATAAAAAGAGCGATAATCATATAATATTGACTTTTGAGTCTTTTTTAAAAGAGAGGGTTATTAAAAAAGAGGATTTAAAGGGACTAAATGATTTTTTGAGATCTGTTCAGAATGAATTAACTTTTGAGATAACATTTGAGAATAAAATCAATTTTGATTTTGAAGAATTTTATAAGGAACTGGTAAAAGAGTATAATCAAAAGGATGTATATGAAAATTATGTAAAAAAAATGTTAGAATTAAAAAAGAGTGATAAGGCTTTTGAAGTTGCAAAAAATGCTATGAATCTTTTCCCGGATTACTATTTCTTTTATGCAATATCAGCATCTATTTTAGTAGATAAAAGAATGTTTAATGAAGCAGAGAATATACTATTAAATGGGCTTGAAAAGACAAATTATGATATAAATATTTATGCTTATCTTATAGAATTATACAAGAAAGCAAATGAGAATAAAAAATTAGAAAACATATTACTTGAGACTCTTAAAAAATTTCCTTCAAATAGCAATATTGTTTTTGAAATAACGTCATTTTATAATAGGTTAGGGGAGTATGATAAGGCTATAAATATTTTAGAAGAAGTTATAAAAAAGAATCCACTTGAATCTGGATATTTTGCTGAACTGGGATATGTTTATTCTTTAAAACAGGATTTTAAAAATGCGGAACTAAATTTTAAAAAGGCTTTAGAATTAAATCCTAATAATGCCAATGCAATGAATAATTTAGCCTGGCTTTATTGTGAAAATAATGTAAATATAAAAGAAGCAATAGAACTTGCTAAAAAAGCATGCGAAATTGAACAGTATAATGACTCTTACTGGGATACATTAGCAGAGGCATATTTTCTCAATAAAGAATATGAAAAGGCAATTGAGGCAATAAATAGGGCTATAAAAATTAATCCAAATTATACCTACTTACAACAACAACTGGAAAAGATTAAAAGAGTAAAGGAAAAAATGGAAAATAAATAGGTTATAAAAATTAAGATATATTATCTGAAAAACATATTGCCTCGATCTCTATATTTACATTTTTTGGGAGATTTGAGACTTCCACTGTTGTTCTTGCCGGGAATATTGTCCCTTCAAAAAATTTAGCATAAATTTCATTTACTTTTTGAAAATCAGAAATATTTCTTAAAAAAATCGTGGTCTTTAAAATATTATCTTTTGATAATCCTATTGATTTTAAAATTTCTTCTATATTTTTTAAAACCTGTTCTGTCTCTTTTTCTATACTTTCACTTATAATATTTCCATTTTTATCTACTGGAATTTGCCCAGAAATAAATATAAGATTATTATATTGAATAGCAATATTATATGGTCCTATAGGTTTTATAACATTTTCGCATTCTATTTTTCTTTTCATAAAAAAATCCCTCCTATTTATTTAATTTATAAAACAATCCTCTTTCTAATTGCTGTGTTGTTATTTTTTTATTTTCTAGTAATTTATTAATAAGAAATTTTATTTCTAAATGAGATGCATTGAAAATTTCTTCAAAAT
This sequence comes from Spirochaetota bacterium, assembly GCA_035406685.1. Lineage (GTDB taxonomy): Bacteria > Spirochaetota > GWE2-31-10 > GWE2-31-10 > MWDO01 > DAONLM01. The sequence goes on along the minus strand of DAONLM010000011.1, from coordinate 11,554 downwards.
CTTCAAATGTACATGGCCTTCTTTCAAGTATATCAAGCATATTTTTTTCTGTTAATTCTATCTTGTTTGTCCCTTTTTTAACTTTTATTTTTTTTACAATTTCTACATTAAGTGGAGATAATAAATCCTCAATTCTTTCAAGTTCTTCCAGTGATGCTTCCTTTACACTCGAATCTGCTGGGCATCTATCAAGAGAATTTAATTGTATTTTTTCAAATTTCATTTTTTCTAATACTTTCTTCATTTTTAGAATTTCGTCGATTTTATTATTGATACCAGGAGCAATAAATATTTCAATCCATATCTTACCTTTAAATTTATGAGAAAAATCGATAAGCCCTTCAATAATCTTTTCATTATTAAGATCCTTATGAGGTCTATTTATATCCTCAAAAATATTTTGAGAATAAGCATCAAATGAAGGGACTATAAGATCAGCATCCATAATATCATTCTGGACTTCTTTATTGTATAATAGAGTCCCATTTGTAAGAATCGCAACCTTATACTCTGGATAATTATTTTTAAGATATACAATCAATCTCTTTATCCCACTATTTAAAGTTGGTTCTCCTTCACCTGTAAGTGTTATGTAATCAATAGTAGGTTTATTCTTTAATATACTATCCAGTTCTTTAATAACATCATCAATAGGATTGTATTCTTTTCTTTCAAGGGTAAGTAAATTTGTCTTTCCACACTCACAATAAAGACAATCGAGTGTGCATATATTATGAGAGACAAGATCCACCCCGAGTGATACTCCTAATCTTCTTGAAATAATTGGACCAAAGACATATCTACTCATTAAGGATTAATCCTTTGTATGAGCTTTAAAGAATCCTTATCAAGTACAATTATATTTTTCTTCGGATCATTTATATAAATATATTTATCAAAAAAACTTATAAATGTATTACTATCTACAAGTTCTTCTGATTTATTTACAAGATTCAATTTACTATCAAATTTCCCAAGATAATAAGATGTATCCTGTTTAATAATAGCATAAATATAGTCCTCTCTAAAAATAACAAAACTTCTCCAGAATATATTCTCTTTTCCCCTGATTTTCTCTTTTAAAGTATCCTTATCAAGAATTAGTAAGTTGTGATCCTGACTATGACTACCTTTATGAGCAATTACTATTACCCCTTCACTATTAACATCATATTTATTTCCACAAATTGTAGTAACATCTGATTTTACTTCTACATTCATATTATAAGCATTTATTATATACATTTCATTGTTATAATGCCCACCTTCCATATAATCTTTAATTTTTAAATAATAGAGTTTTCCTGCAAAAATATTCTTATCTGTTTGCTGTTTTTTAAGTTCTGATTCTCTTTTCTCAAGTTCTTCTTCTTTTTTAGTTAGTTGTTCTTCCTTTTTTTGAAGTTGTTTTTTTGCTTCATCTGGATTAGTTTCTATCTTTTTATTTATTTCATCCTTTTCTATATCTTTTTTATCTTTTTTTACTTCTTCTTCTTTCTTTGCTATCTGCTCTTCTTTCTTTTTTGTATCCTCCTCTTTTTTAATTATATCCTCTTTTTTTTCGGTAATTTGTTCTTCTTTTTTCTTTAAATTTTCATCTTCTTTTGATAATTTTTCCTTTTCTTTTTGAACTTCTTCTTCTTTCTTTGCTAATTCTTTCTCTTTCTTCTCTTTTTCTTTTTGATCTTCTATATTTTTTAAATTTTCTTTTTCTTTCTGTAATTGTTCTTCTTTTTTAGTTATTTCTTCCTTTTTGCTTTCTATTTTTTCTTTCTCTTTTTGAATATTCTCTTCTTCTTTTGTAATTTTTTCTTTTTCTTTTTCTAAGTCTTTTTTATCTTTTGTAAGATCTTTTTTCTGTTCTTCAACTTCTTTTTCTTTTATATTAACAATATCCTTTCTTTCTTCAATTCCCTTATCATCTTTTTTCTTTAATTCTTCAATAACTTTTTTATCAGTTAATTCTGTTGTATCAAGAGAACTAATTTTACCTTTTTGAGCCATTTCTGTTAATGGGATTAAAATTTTTGTTTTACCGGGCCATTCACTATATTTTGTAGCAATGCCAACATTTTCTTTTGTTACATAATTGAATACTATATTCTTAAATTTAGTCTTTAAATAATCTATATCGTTTCTATATACAGCATTATAGTAAATGACAAATAAAGATAATGTCATAGCATCCTTTCTTGTATAAGCAAATTTATTTTCAAGATAACCAGCGATGATTAGTTGAATATTATTTATATGATCAACCTGTGCATCTTTTTCAATTGAGAATATTATTGCGTCAAGTTTATCTTTTTCATTTTTATCAATGGCATGAATAATAGAATACTTCATAAAGTATTTAAATTCTGTATTATCCAGATTTTGCATCTGTGAAAGTCTTATACCTATGCCTCTTATTTGAGTAACAGTCTCATTTTTACTTCTTACACCAGTATAATTTTCAAATACAATATTTTTCCCTTTTATTGATTGTAACTCATCAACATCAACTTCAAGAGAATGAATTATTATTGTGACAAATAATAATAAAAAAAGATATATTTTTTTCATAATGCCCCCTCTTTAAAAAATAATTTCTTTAAAAAATATTATGAATATAAAAAGATTATATCTTTTTTTTAAAAAAAATCAAATTTAAAATTTATTTTTTAGAATTTTAAATTTATTAGAATTTTAAATTTAAAATTGATAACCACCAGATATAAAAATATTTGCTGTTATCATTGTTAAATCCTGAATATCTGTAACTCCACCTATGATTTGAGCCTTACCACCACCACCCGAGACAACAGCACCAAAATTTATACTTAAGTCAGAAGTAGAAAAACCTAAACTAAAACTTCCGCCAAATAGATGAATCCAATCTTTCATATCAGTATCACCATTTTTTATCTCTTGAGTATTTGTAAAATTTGTAAATAATCCCACTCTAAAAGGGAAATTAGGGGTTATATACCATTCAAAACCAATTGCTACATTACCAGTTACATTTAATAGTTCATTTCTTCTATTTTTGTTAATATATATGTTATAATCTTGAATAGGAATATATAGAAAACCATCAATACTCAATAAGATTGATTTGCTTATAAATATACCAAATCCTAAACTTTGCTTAATATATAAAGGAGTAAAAAGTCCATGTTGAAAAATATTAAGAACATTTATCTGATTATTTTTTATATTGTTATAGGATGCTGAAGTTGATATCCATTTATCTGTTGTTACATCATCAAAATATTTTTGCTCAAGAGCATCCGTACTTTGAGTACTGTATATATTTACAATATCAAAAGGCATAGAAATATTGTAGCCAATTGACAATTTACTTATAGGCATAAATTGAAGCCCAAATTGTGGGGTAAAACCAATTATCCTTGAATTGTTGTAAATACTTGTTGTTTGTAGATAACTCTAATGAACATTATTTATATAAGTATCAAGATTATATGATGTCTGAATTATATTTTTTATATCTCTATATCTTATAAATACACTAAAACCAATCGCAACTTTTTTATGAGGTAAAAAGGCAAAAGAAGGTCCTAATTCATATATCATATCCGTATAATTAAAATTTACATTAAGATGATAATCCAGTCCATCTATATTAATTGTGGCATTGTCTCTCTGATCATAAAATTCACTATCAGGACATGAAACTGTAATAGCAAAGGTAAATTTTTTAGTTTTTTGAATAAAACCAAAGAAATTAGGCAAAAAAGAAAATGAATGTCTTATATAATCAAAAGGTGTTCCATCACTTTTTTTATAAACATTGTGATAATATAACATTTTATACTGAATGGTATTTACTGATAGAGAAAAATATTTTGAAGAGGAAAAAGCAAGCCCTGCTGGATTATAAAAAACTCCTTCTGGTCCATCTGCTATTGCAGTATATGCTCCACCCATTCCTGCGGCTCTATCACCTATTAATATATTAATATAATGATTTTCATCTGCAAAAACATTCAGATATAAAAAAAATAGAAATAAAATAGCTATTTTTTTCATTTAGATTGCCCCTTTATTTCATAAATTATTTATTATATTTTTAAATTTTATGAACTCATCAGAATCTCTTTTACTTTTGCTATTGTTGTCTATTATTTGATTCAATTTATCAATTCTTGAATTAAAATCTGGATGGGTAGCATATAATTCCTGCATTTTTTTTGTGTCTTCATTATTATTCAATCTTTTAAGGAATTCAACATAACTTTTTTGTTCAATATTCCATAACTTTAAGAGATTAACAGCATAACTATCAGCCTCATATTCATCATCCTTATCCAGACCTTTTATAAATAATGTCTCTTCAATCTTATTAGATATCTGATTTATCGCAACAGTTACGACATTTCTTGGACCTGCTAAAAAACGGGCTAATATTTCGAAAAAGTTGGGTCTGACTTCAATTTTTACATTTTTTAAAATATGCTTTTTATTTATATGACCCAATTCATGTGCTATTATTCCTAATAACTCTGCTTCACTATTAACATTTTTTAGTGTACCAATAGATATTAATATATAACCACCTGGTAAAGCATAAGCATTTATACTTTCAGAATTAAGAATTGCAAAAAAATATTCTATTTCCACTCTTTCACAATATAGGGCAAGGGATTTGCCAATTTTATTCAAATACTCTGTCGCCTCTTTATTTTTAATTATACCATATTTACCAGCAAGTTTTGCAAATACAGATTTTCCAACTTCTATCTCTTTTTCTACTATCTCTCTTTCTCTTTCCAATTTTTGATTTTTCTGATATTCTTCAAAAGATTTACAACTTGCATTTATAATTAAGAACAAGACTAAAAATTTCAAAAAAAAAATAACTTTTTTCATATAAAATCCCTTCATCCTTAATATAAAATAATTCTCCACCTTCTATTTATTAAGATATGATAATTTTAAAATAAAAGCAAGCATTAATTTAAATTTTTTTGTGCAAATTCAATAATTTCTTCATTAGTATAACTAAAATTATCTTCAAGCCATTTTATTGATTCAAAATCATAATTTTTAAATGAAAGATTTTCTCGATCTCTTATATTCTCTGTTGTTAGTCCTCTTGTTGCAGCGGCACTAGAAGAATAAACACTTGCCCTTTTTCTTGCTTCAATATTTGAGAGATCATTCATATTATCGGCTTTACTTTTATATTCATTTGATGGATTATCTCCTAAAAATATCTTTTGAACATATCCTTCTATCCCATTACTTTTTATCTGAATCCATTCACCTTGATCTTTTATTACTGTTACTTTTTCAGAAGATTTTAGAATGCCAACTTTAGAAGAGGATGCTTTTGGTTCTGATAATACTGGACATATCTTTGTTATAACAAACATATCTTTTGCATTTAATATTGAAGATATAAATATTAATACTAAAAATAAAAATTTTTTCATTTTAAGCCTCCATAATAAATTCTTTAATAATAAATATAGCACACTTTTTTAAAAAAACAACTATTTTTCAGTCATTTTCCATGATCCATCCCAATTTTTTTCTGGTGGATTCGCAATAAAATAGTCACATCTTTCTATATATAATGAAGAAATTCCACCTATTATTTTAAAATCAAGTAATTTTTCAAATTTATTTTTTGCAATTTCAAATTTTTTATCAAAGTAAAATTGTTGTGCATCTTCAAATAGCTTTATTTCTTTTATAACATTTTCTCTATCTAAATGATCTATTTCACATAATGGGGCATACATTAAAACTGCTTCACTTTTACCTTTTACTGCAACCTTATCAGCAAAAAGCCATATAAATTTATCTTTTGCATAATTATAAGTGGCTCCACTTGTTAAGATTGGTACCTTGTAATATTTGGTTAAACCTTCTAATCTTGATCCGAGATTTACATTATCTCCAATTAAAGTATAATCAAGTCTTTTGGATGAGCCTATATTTCCAACAATCATATCACCAGTATTTATTCCAATTCCATTTTTTAATTCTGGCAAACCATCTTCTATCAATTTTTTATTTAATTCTTTAAGTCTTCTTATCATACCAAGGCCTGTATTTATTGCAAGGATATCTCTGTTTTGTTGAGGAGTAGGCGCTCCCCAAAAAGCCATAATTGCATCACCTATTATTTTATCCAATGTCCCATCATTTTCAAAAATAACCTCTATCATTGCCTCTAAGTATCTATTCAAAACAGAAACAACTACTTCTGGAGGATATTTTTCAGAAACAGTAGTAAATCCCCTTATATCAGAAAATAAGACAGTTATCTCTCTCTTTTTTCCAACTTCTCCTATAAGTTCATCATAATTTTCTAAAACTTCTTTCATTACAGTTGGGGCTAAATACTTGCTCATTGTATTATAAATTTTTCTTTTTTCTGACTCTTCTGTTAGTGATAAAAATATCAACCCACCAATATAGCTTAATATTGAGGCTAATATTACCAAAAACATATCAAATACAAGAGAAAAAAATTTGAATGAAAATAAGCCAATTATTATAATTATAAATAGATAAGCAAAGCCTATTATATTTTTCAAATATTTTCCCTTTAAAAACATAGTAGAAAACAAGACAAAAAGAATTGTAAATATTAATATTAAAAAATTAAACCATTTTGGTATAGTATATAAAAAATCTTTTTGTATAATGTTGCTTATTAAAGTTAAATGTAAATAAGGGCCTGCTACTGTTTTTCCTAATGGTGTTATCTTCAAATCTTTCAAACCAGTAGCAGATGAGCCTATTATAACAATCTTATCTTTAAATTCCTCAAAATTAACAAGGGGTTGTTTCCCAGATCTATATTGATCATTTGAAACTATAATACTCTCTGCTGTGAAAGTATTGACATCTTTTTCAAAATTTCCATAAAAATTTATTAAGAATTCACCTTTCTCATTAAGAGGAACTTTTATTTTATCATTATCTGTCTTTAAAGTAAGAATCTTTTGAGATAAACTGAATGAATTGATGTTAAAGTAATACTTTAACCCTACCAATGATAAAGATGGATAATATTTTTCATTAAATTTTATAATTAAAGGCAATTTTCTTGATATGCCATCGTTATCTTCATTATGATTAACAAAATGAATACTCGTTGCATAAGAATCTAATGGAGAAAATGGTAAAAGAACACCACTGTATGAAGGGAATTTTATTTTTGAATTGCTATCATCTATATTTATTGCAAAATTATTTTCTGGTATCTCTTTTTCTTGTTTTATATCGGTTAAAAATAGGGCTGCATGACTAACATTAACAAACTCTGGATCAATTGAATATTCAAGCAATATCATATCTTCATCTGGTATATCCTCTCCTGGATCTTTAGGAGAATATTCAGTATATAATATGTCAAAGATTATTATCTTAGGTTTGCCTTTTGCAATATAATCTATCATCCTTTTTGCAATGACCCCACCTCTTTTCCATGGCCACCCCCCTAATTGAGGAGAAAGAGTAGCTAATGAACCATCATCTATGTCAATAAATATAATATCTTTTGATATCTTTTTATTTTGATTAAAATATTTAAATCTAAAATCTATTATTTTATTTTCAAAAATATCAAAAATTCCAATAAAAAATAGAAATCCAAGAAAAAGAATTAAAATAATTGAATATAAAATATAAAAATACAATTTTAAAAATTTATTTTTTTTAGATTTTTGCCCAATTTTAGCCATAAAAAATACTTCTCTTTTTTAAAAAAATTATATAAATTAATATATATTTTGTCAAAAAAAATATTTTAAAATAAAGTAGAGTTACGATTTTATTTTTAGTACAACTTCCACCATAAAAATCAATAAAACATGAGAAAATGACGATGCTTGGATTTGAAAAGAAATGTGGTCTTGTTAGATTGAGGCTCTGGCTTAAACTTACAGAGATAAAGAGGTGGAAGAAGAAGCAGACAATTGTCCCACTTTAAAGTCAATATCAGTTTACTAATTTTTTTCTAAAATTTAAAATTTGTGGTCCCCATAATATAAAAACCAAAAGATTAAATTCTATAGCATAAATTTAAATTACTATTTTTAAAAGAAATAAAAAATATTTTTAATAATATTTTTCTTTAAAAAAAATATTTTAAAATATTGACATTTTTATCTTTTTATAGTATAAACCCAATCGGGTCTTTAGCTCAGCTGGTTAGAGCAGCGGACTCATAATCCGCGGGTCCTCGGTTCAAATCCGAGAGGACCCATTAAAATAAGTCAGAGGTTGTCTTTAGACAACCTCTTTTTTATATTTATGAAAGAAAAAAAACTGAATACAAAAGAACTCCTTTTAAAATCAATTCCTTTTAATGCCACAATTACCTTTACAAATAATAAAAGATTAATAATAAAAATAGAAAAAACTCTTCTGGAAACTAAAATAAAACTAGATAAAGTTTTTGAAAATGTAAACAGTGAAATACTCAATGCCTTAATATATTATATAAATAATCATTCTATAAAAAATCCCAAAATAGAAGAGATAAAACAAAAAATAAGAAATTACTACTTAGAAAATAAAAAGATAATAAAAAAAAGAGATAAAAAAAATATTGAAATAAGATATAATTTTCACAATATATTTCAATATTTTAAGGATATAATTTCTGAACTAAAACTAAAATATGATATGGATTTTGAAGAACTGGCTATTAGATGGGGTAAAAATTATAAAAGATATAGAAAGAGAGGTAAAAAGAGAATAAGTAAAAGATTGGGATCTTTTGATAGAGAAAATTTAAATATTATTATTCATCCATCTCTTGATAAAAATGAAATCCCTTCTTTTTTTATAAAATCAGTGATTTACCATGAAATTGCTCATTATATTTACTACAATCAAAACCCAGAAAAAAAAGGGGTATATCATGGAGATGCTTTTAAAAAGATATTACAAAAAATCGATCCTCATTACCAGAAGAGTCAAAATTGGGAAAAAGAGAATATTAAATTGATTTTAAATTAATATACCATAATTCTTATCTTTATCTATCTCTATAAGTTGTATGCTATATAACTCCTTTGATTTTAATATTTTATCACTTCTTATTAGAATATCAAGATAATTGTCTGCCTTTGAAGAGAATAGGGTAGGGGAAAGTTTTTTTTCCACTATAACTGGCAAACATTTGTTAAGAAAAGATTTTCTATATTTTAAATTCATCTCATCTCTTAATTTTATTATCTTCTCTATTCTTAAATCTCTTATTCTTTCTGGAATTTTGGGTTTCATATCAAATGCTTTGGTACCTTTTCTTGGAGAAAAACCAAAAACATGAATAAAACTGAAATCTACTTTTTTAATAAAATCGTATGTTTCTAAAAAATCCTCTTCACTTTCATCTGGAAAGCCTATTATTAGATCTGTTGCAATAAATGGATTTTTCTTTATATCTCTAAGTTTTGTAACCACTTCAAAATAGTTAGTAGTAGTATACTTTCTATTCATTAATTTAAGAATTTTATCACTACCACTTTGAAGAGGAATGTGAAAATGTGGGCAGAGATTATCTTTTTTTATTATTTCATAAAATAGAGAATCAATATTCTGGATCTCAATAGAACTTATTCTGAATCTTATATCTTTAAATTTATCAGTAACATAATCGAGTAATTTTGAAAAATTTATTTCATTATAATTATAATTTCCTATGTTTACCCCAGTAAATACAACTTCTTTATAACCATTTTCTTTTATTTTTGTAATTTCATTTATAATATCCTCATATTTTCTACTACGTGAGTTTCCTCTGGCAAGAGGAATTTGACAATAAGAACAAAAATTATCACATCCATCCTGAATTTTAATAAATGCTCTCGAATGATTTTTTAATTCGCCTAATTCATAATCAAAAGAATGATCAATTTCAGTTTTATAATAAAATTTATCTTTGCTATTTTTAAAATAATTGAATTTATTTATAGCATCGATTATATTTATTTTATTTTTATTATCTATAAGAATATCTATTTCTGGTATTTCTCTTAATATTTCTTCTTCAGTCTGAACAAGACAGCCACAGACAATTACAATTGCATCTTTATTTTTGTTTTTTATGCCTCTTATTATATTTCTACTTTTTGCACTGGCCTTTGTGGTAACAGAGCAGGTATTTACAATAAAATAATTAGCTTCAGATATATTAGTAGTATGTTTAAAGCCATTTTTTTCAAGAATATAAGAGATTGCTTCTGATTCATAAATGTTTAACTTACATCCGAGTGTGTAAATATAGAATTTCATTAAAAATTATTGAATATTACCCTTTACTCTATTTAAACCTTCAATGCCTTTTTGATGATTTGGATTTAATTGTAATAAAAATGAATATAAATCAAATGATTTCTTATATTCCTTGAGTTTTTCTTTTGTTAATGCAAGATAATAAATTACCTCTTGATTATTTCTCTTTAAAAAATTTGAAAATGATAAAGCAATATCTGCCTTTCTAAATTGCTCTGTATTATAATAGCATATTCCTAAATAACCATATAATAGAGAAAGATATGGATCTGCACCAGGAGTATATTTATACTTTAAATAATTTTCAAAACTACCAATAGCAAGACCATACTTACCCTGAAAATAGTATGCCTCAGCTAAATTCCTATGAACTCTTGAGTCTGTTGGCTGGATTTTTAAACCTTCCAATGAAATTTTTTCCATATTATCAAACTCTTTAAGTTCTCTATAACACCATGCCATTATAACATATATATTAATTCTTTCTGGAAAATATTTTTTCTCAAGTTCGAGGGCTGCAATAGATTCTCTATATCTACCTTCTGAATAATAGTCCCATCCATTTTTGGTTCTTTTTGAATTATCAACAGCAGTATCATCGGTATTATCTTGAGAATAACTACTAACTATAACAAAAAATATTGATACAATAATAAAATATATTTTTTTCATAATAAAATCCTTTTTAATTAAGTTTTATTCATTTGAACTCTGCCGTTTAAAATACAACCTTTTTCAAAATTCATAGATTTAGTAGTAATATCGCCATTTATAACAGAAGGGGAATGAAGAACTATCTCCTCTTCTGCGATAATATTTCCATTTATCTTACCAAAACATTGTAAATTTTTTGAAATAATATCAGCATCCACTACTGAATTAGGGCCTACTACCACTGTCCCTTCTGATTCGAGTTTTCCTTTTATATAACCTTTTATTATTATTGAATCTTTTACTTTTATACTACCCTCAAATGAGAAATCTTCTTCCAGTATTGTATCAAAGAATTCCTCATCTATTTTGTTAAATTCATCTATTGGCATTAAGCTTATTCCTTTTTTTAGAATTTATTTTAGTTCAAATGATAATTTTCTCATAATTATTTCTAAAATTATTAATAATACTATATCGAAACTTTTTAACTTTGTCAAGAATTTCTAATATTTAAATTTAATAAGTGGCGGGTAAATGCTATATATAGAGTGGGATTTTATTTTTATGCAGATAAAAAGATAAATTTATCCTCATGGTAATTTTATTTGAGAAAAAGTTATAATAATTTTATTTATTT
>DAONLM010000010.1:0-31577 GCA_035406685.1 Spirochaetota bacterium | reverse complement strand
TATATTAATCACAAAATTTTTGAGAAAATCCTTTACAATTTTTGAGAAAAAAATTCGTTTTTTTTGAAAAAAAATAAAGTAAGGGACAGAGTTATAAATCTTTTTAAATGGGGACAGACTTATAAATTTTTTATGATCAAAAGAGGGACAGACTTAACCTTATTATGGTTATATTTAATAACATATATTTAACAAATAGTAATATTTTTAAGTTAAATTGAAGGTATTAAGGGACAGACTTATAATTTTTTTATAGTTAAAATTAAAACAGGGGACAGACCTGAACTTTATCATGAAGAGAAACTAATTTTTATACAATCAATCCTAGACGAGTTACAAACTAAATTTTTTGTAGGATATTTATAATATCACTTTTTTACAACATCGTTTACTTCAAAAGTATAAACTACTGACTGACTTTCTTTCAAAAATTAAAGTAATAATAATCCTAAATTGTTTTATATGTTTATAAAAGATTATACCTCCAGATATCCCATCTAAAATTTTTCTTACAATTTCTTGTGCCTTGAAAAATTATATTTGATAATTTAAACTTTTCTCTTTTTATAAAGATTATCACAAAATAAAATTGTAATTTCAGTGCCATTATCTTTTTTTATTTTCATTTCACCATTTATCTGTTTTACAAGTAAATTGATTAACATAAAACCAAAAGTATTATCTGAATAAGGATCAATATTCTCAGGAATACCGATTCCATTATCTTTTATCATAAATAAAAATCTATTATCTTCTATTTTCTTTAATTTAATGGTCAAAGTTGGGTTTTCTATATTATTAAAAGCATGTTTAAATATATTTGAAATTAACTCATTTGTAATTAAAGCAATAGGCATGGCAATGTCAAGAGATATATTAACATCCTCAATATTTATCTCTCTTTTTAGATTATTCTTAAAATTGTAATTATGGATTGCTCTATCTATAAAAGAGATTAAATATTGTGATATATTTATTTCTGAGAAATTATCTGATTGATAAATATGCTCGTATGTCAATGCCATTGATCTTATTCTTTCTTTTATGTCATCCAATATCTCAATAACATTTTCTTTAAGGTATGACTTGTTTAATTCAATTAAAGAACTAATTACTTGAAGATTATTTTTTACTCTATGATGAACCTCTCTGAGTAATATATCTTTTTCGAGTAAGAGAGTTTCGAGTTTCTTGCTTTTTTCTATTTCCTCAGTAATATCTCTACCAATTGATTGATATTCAATAATATTGTTATTTTCATCAAACAATGCATGATCAACCCAGTTCATCCAGCGAATTGTCCCATCTTTTAGAATAACTCGATGATTATATGAGATAATCGGTTTATCAATAGAAAGGGAAGAGAATTGTTGTATTACATATTCTTTATCTTCATCCGGGATTAAAGGTGTAAAAAATCTTCCGATAAGTTCTTCTTTTTTCATTTCAAAATATTCACAATAGGTATTATTTACAAAAGTAAGTGTTTCATCTGGTAAAAACCTACAAACAAGTGCTGGAATATCATTAACAATTGCCTTATAGTATTTTTCATTTTCTTTTAACTTTTTTTCAATCTCTTTTTTCACAATAATCTTGTATACATAATCTATAAAGAATTCAATCTGTTTTGCATCATCCTCAGTATAATCGTTCTCTTTATTTGCTACTCCAATTATCCCAACTATATTATCATCTATAATAATAGGAGATGCTAAAAGCCTTGTTATTTCAATATGTCCTTTTGGATATTTTGGATTTTTAAGATCATTTATAATAATAGATTTTTTATATTTAATAGCATCAGCCCATCTTCCTGTCTCCTCTAATTTTATTTCTCTTTGGATATTTTGAATCTTGCACTCCTTTAAGGTGTTTTTTGACCATCTATTTATTTTGATTTCCTGGTTATTACTATCATAATCGTAAATATATCCAAATTTACTATTGGTGATATTTATTGCCTGTTCAAGTGTAAAATCCAGAATTTTTTCTATTTCTTCTTTTTCTAATTTAAAAATATCTAATATATTTTCAAGTTTTATCTCATTTTCAAGTAAAATATTATATCTTTCTTTTTTATTTTGAATAATATCATAATTTTTCAATTCTGAGTTAATAATTTCATTAATTTTTTCTAAATTTTCTTTTAATAGATAATTACTTGCCCCTTTTTTTAATAATTGAACAGCCTTTTCATCGCCTAAGGGGTCTGATAAGACAATAAAGGGGATATCTGTATTCTTGCTTCTTGCAATATCAAGAGATTCAAGATCATTAAAACATTGATTGTTATAGTCCAATATTATAATGTCTATTTGATTAAGAAAATCCTTATATCTTTCTCTGTTTTTATCTATTAAAAGTAAGATATGAGGATTAAATTCTTCTTTTAATTTATCTTCTATCTTTTTTTTAAAGTCTTCAGAATTTGTTATTAATAAAACATTAAGAATATTTTTCATTTTAATCCTTTGAATAAAGACTATATTATTATTATAATACATAGTTATGATTTATTCAAATATTTTTAAATTAATATTTAAATTAAAGATGAGATTTTATTCTTTAGTTAAAATTTTTTAAATTTTTTAAAAAAGTTGTAAAGGATTTTCTTAAAAATTTTGTGATTAATATATAGAAAATAATTTCTATTATTGGAGGTAAAAAATGCTGCAATTTGATTTTGTTATAAATGATTCTTTATTTAGTAAAATTAAAATCTTAAAAGAAAAAAACAATAAAGGATTGTCAGAGATAATAAGAGAGGTAATAAATACAATGCTACCTTTTTTAAAGAAAAAGCATCTAACAGAGGAAAGAAGAAAGAGAGACTATCCTTGTGTAAATGCTACAAAAAGGGTAAGAGCGTTTCTGGAAGAGAGGGTTTATAATGAATTAAAACAGATACACGATACTTTAAATACTTTTAGTATCGCTGTATTGGTAAGAGAAATATTGGAATTATATTTTGATCTTGTGGAAAAGTATGGTGTGGAGGGGTTTGAAAAGAGGCTTGAGAAGGTAAAAAACAAAATAGAGGATATGAGATCAAGGAAGGTAAAATGGTATAAGGATAAGGATGAGAGGATTCATCCAGATATCCCCTTTTATATAGACCAGGAGGTATATTATTACCTTGTCTTTGGCACAGATTTTTGCCTAAAACAGATTCAATTTTTATAAAGACTGGCATTTTTTAAAAATTTTATCTATTCTACTACTCTCAATTTAGGCCAATCTTATCATAAGTCTGTCTAAATAAGAATATCTATTTTTTATGAATTATTTTTCTATTCTTTTGTTTATTTTTTAGTCAAAAATTTTATTTTTTCGGATTTTAATAAATATAAAAAATAAACATAAAGATTATTTTTTTGAAAATTAGTGTATATTTTTTACTCATTTGTATATTTTTTATTAATTATAATATAAAATTTATTTTGCTTTTTGTTATTATATATTATTATTTTTTATATATTTTTATTTTTATAGATTATTTTTATTTATATATATAATATAAATAAATATTTTCTTTTATTTTTGTTTTATTTTAACTATATATAAAATTTGGCACACTTATTGCTTAATAATTTTTAGAAAAAAACTAATAAAATTAAGGAGGTGATTGTATGAGTAGAGATTTAGTAAAACATGATTTCTTTAATGATGCTATTTCATCCTTTTTTGATGAGGGATGGAAAGGATTTAAGTGGTTGTCCAGATTCTCAAAAGAGTTTGATAAGATCCTGAACGGTAGATGCGATTTTGAGGAAAAGGATGATAGTTATCTTATTGAACTGGAAGTTCCTGGCGTCAAAAAGGATGAGATAGAGATTACTTTAAAGAATGAAGTCTTAACAATCAATTGGAGTAGAAAGAGTGAAAAGAAAAAGGGTCTCGGAAGCAAAGGGGTTTATGAAAGAAGTGAAGGATCTTTCTCAAGATCTTTTAGTGTGGAAGGTGCTGATGAAAAAGGAATTTCAGCAGAATTAAAAGATGGTGTATTAAAGATTGTTGTCCCAAAAGTAGAAGGGGCAAAAGCTAAAAAAATAGAAATTAAATAATAAGGAGGTGTGTTATGTTAGAGACTATTTTTGATGATTTTTACAGATTAAACAGAGAGTTTAACAGACTATTTGGAGTAAGACATCAAAGAAGAGATTATTGGCCAGAGACCAATATTTATGAGAATCAGAATGAGTATATGATTGTTTCAAAACTACCGGGAGTTAAAAAAGAGGATTTAAGTTTAAGTGTAAAGGATAATGCAATTAAGATCAGTGGTAAAAGAGAGTCAGAAAAGGAGAATAAGATAAACTATCATCTTAAAGAGAGAAGAGAAGGGGAGTTTGAGAGAAATTTTCTCTTACATGAAAAGATTGAGGCAGATAAGATTGAAGCAGAGTTAAAGAATGGTATATTGTTAGTTAAGATTCCAAAGTCTCCAGAGACAAAACCAAAAACTATTGAAATTAAATAAAAGGAGGTGGCTTATGAATATTACAAAAAAAGAGGATAATAAAAATATTGAGTCCACAAGAGGATATTTATATTATGTTCCAGCAACAGACATATATGAGAATGATAATGAATATAAGATGATATTCGATCTACCGGGGATTGAAAAAGAGGATATAAATATCAAGATAGAAAAGGATATTCTTACTCTTACTGCAGAGAATAAAAAGGAACCAGCAGAAGGATACGAGGTATTGAGAGAAGAGATGGAGTTTTGTGGCTATCAGAGATCCTTTAATCTTAATGGAATAGTTGATACTGAAAAGATAGTTGCTGATTATACAAATGGAACTTTGATAGTAACTCTACCAAAGAAAGAGGAGCAAAAGACAAAAGAGATAAAGATCAATATTGCCTAAAATTAAAGGATCTTGTAAGGGGCTTTAAAAGCCCCTTTTTTTATTTAATTTTAATCTCTTTTTCGGAAGAAGATTTCTCATTTCGTTTTGTTTTAAAAAGATAACTACATACTATACCTGCAATAGCACCAAAAAGATGTGCTTCCCATGATATGTGTGATTGTTGAGGGAATATCCCATATATTAATCCACCATAAAGAAATATAACAATTATTGATACTATTATTGTCTTTATATTCTTTCTTAAGAATCCAGAAACCACAAGAAAACTAAAAAGCCCATAGATTAAGCCGCTTGCCCCTATATGATAACTCTTTCTTCCAAAGATCCATACGAGTATTCTGCCAATTAAAATTATTAGAACTATTACTGGTAATGATTCTTTTTTATAAAATGTAAATAATAAAAAGAGTAATATAAATAATGGAATAGTATTTGAAATTATATGAAATAAACCAGCATGTAGAAAAGGGGATAATGGTATTCCAACTAGTCCCTGTATTGTCCTTGGAAGAATTCCATAATTATTAAAATCAATTGGGATTATTATATCAAGTATAAATACTAACCATACAGAGAATACGAAGAAAATAGATCTTTTTATAGCCATTTATTACCCCTTTTTAGTTTCTAAAAGAGTTTATTATCCTATCTCTTAACTGAATTAATTCAAATTGATTTTCTGCTCTTGATATTGCTGTTATCATATTAGAATAAAATAGACTATTTGTAAATATTACTGTGCTTGCATAACAGTTTATATTTTTATATTTAAATACGAAATCTACTCTGTACGCTTTACCATTTCTATATTTTGGAAAATCAGAATAGACCATTGTGACATCAGAGAAAAACTCTCTTAATTGATATTCGAGTGTATAGTCTATTTCTTTCTTATTTTTTAAAACATTGTCTATATTAATTACCTTACGAATTGTGGATATTGATATTATGTCATATACTGGTGGACTGGATAATGGATTATAAAATGCAACATCTACATTTTTGTAAATTACAAGTCCATTCTCACTCTCTATTTTTTTCTTAAATTCCTCCTGTTTAGATCTATCTATATTTGAATTAATTGCAATCCAATTTTCTGGAAATTCGACTTTGTAGCCATATTTTGAATTCTTATAAACATTCTGTTTACAGCATAGAAAAGATATTAGAATTATAAAAAGTAAATTTTTCCAATTATGCATCTTTGAAATCCTCCAGTATTTTAAGATTTTGATTAATCTCTTTTAACTTTTTTAAAGCTACTCTCTGAATTTGTCTTACTCTCTCTCTTGTTAGACCAAGTATAAATCCAGTCTCCTCCAGAGTATGAGGACCTAATCCATTTAGACCATATCTTAGCTCAATGATTTTTTTCTCTTTTTCTGATAGCTGAACTAATATTTCGTCTATTGTCTCCTGTAATGCCAACGAAAAGATATGCTCTACTGGTGATACATTTTTATTATCCTGAATTGTATCTTTAATTTCTGTATAATCGTTATTCTCAAAGATTGGTGAATCGAGTGAAGATGTGTCTTTTATTATGTTCGTTATCTTTTTTATTTTATCCTCGGGAATTCCAGTAATTTTTGCAATCTCTTTTGTGTCTGGTATCTTTCCACTCTTTTCTGTTAAATCTTCCATTAGATAGTAAATTTTTTTTACAAGATTAAGCATATGAACTGGGATTCTAATTATTCTTCCTTTATCTGCAATTGCCTTTATTATGGCCTGCTTAATCCACCATGACCCGTAAGTAGAAAATTTGAATCCTTTTGTATAGTCAAATCTCTCTATTGCCTCTATTAGACCAATATTACCTTCATTTATTAAATCAATAAGAGATAATCCTCTGTTTTGATATTTTTTAGCAATACTTATTACCAATCTTAAATTCGCTCTTATCATTTTGTTTTTATTAATATTTAGAATTTCTGTTAAATATTTTTTTTCTTTTTCATAATTTTCTATATCTATATCTTTATTATTATATTTTATTTCTAAATTTTTTAATTTTTCAGAAAATTCTGATATTTTCTGGCAAATATTATACTCTTCCTCAGGTGTTAAAAGAGGAATTTTAGAAATTTCTTTTAGATATATATCAAGTGAGTCAAAATCTTTCTCTATTTTTTTCCTTTTTTTAATTTTGTGAGATCCTTTGTATTTTTCTTTCAAAAAAAGCCTCTTACTAAGAATATTTGTTTTTCTATATCTTCGTCAAGCAATAAGTATAAATATAAAAAAAATTGTCATTTTTTAATAATTTTGTCAAGGAAAGATTAATAGAGGAGTAGAGAATTGTCCCATTTTGAAGGAAATCCAAGTCATTTTATAAAGCAAGTTACAATTATTGCTATCAGTTAGTGGGCTTTAAAAATTATTATAATTTTTTCTCAAATAAAATTAACCTAAGGATAAATCTATTTTTTAATTGCCTAAAAATAAAATCGCACCCTTTTAAAAATATCTTAAATTTTACTTGCTATTTTTTTAAATTTTTATTAAAAATGGATTCAAAATTAATCCATATTACTATTTTATAATCAGTAAGGGTATAACTTATGCTTTTATCAAATTATTTCTTTAAGACAATCAAAGAGATTCCATCTGAAGCTGAATTAAAGAGCCATAAATTATTGATAAAAGGGGGATACATAAAACAGATAAGTGCCGGCATATTCTCTTATATGCCAATAGCCGTTCGTGTTCTTAAAAAAATAGAAAAGATATTAAGGGATGAGATGGATGCCATTGATGGCTATGAAGTTAATCTTCCTGTTGTAATGCCAGCTTCATTGTGGAGTGAAACTGGAAGATATGAGGCAGTAGGAGAAGAAATGTTAAGATTTACAGATAGAGCAGGAAGAAAGATGCTTTTGGGCATGACTCATGAAGAGGCAGTTACTGATCTTGCAAGATATGTTATAAATTCATATAAACAATTGCCAGTTATGCTATATCAAATTCAGACAAAATTTAGAGATGAGCCAAGAGTAAGAGGTGGCTTAATTAGAGTAAGAGAATTTGTAATGAAAGATGCCTATTCTTTTCATAAAGATTTTGAGGATCTTGATAGATATTATGAAAGAGTGCATAAGGCTTATGAAAGAATTTTTGCAAGATGTGGATTGCCAACAATAAGTGTTAGTTCAGATGTTGGAATGATGGGCGGAACAGGAGCTCATGAATTTATGGCAGTTACAGAATCCGGTGAGGATACACTAATACTTTGTGAAAAATGTGATTATAAGGCAAATAAAGAGGTTGCAAAGGCAAAGAGAGAATATAAAGAAGAGGATATGCTCCCATTAGAAGAGGTTTATACGCCGGATAAAAAGAGCATTGAAGAGGTCTCAAAATTTTTGAATATTACACCAGAAAAGACAATGAAGGCAGTTATTTATGATGTTAATGGCATGCCTGTAATGTGTCTTATAAGAGGAGATCTTGAAATTAATGAGACCAAATTAAAAAATTACTTAAAGACTAAAATATTAATTTTTGCAGATGATGAGACATTAATTAAAAATGGAATTGTTTCTGGCTTTGCGACTCCTGTTGGTTTAAAAAATGTAAGAGTAATAGTTGATGAATCTGTTGCCTATTCTAAAAATCTTGTTGCTGGTTCAAATAAAAAGGATTATCATACAAAAAATGTAAATTTTGGAAGGGATTTTGTCTCAAATGAGATTGTTGATATTTCATCAGTAAAAGATGGTGAAGCATGTCCAAAATGTGGCTCAAGATTAAAGGTTACAAGAGGTATTGAAGTTGGAAATATTTTTAAATTAGGGACAAAATATTCAAAATCAATGAATGCAAAGTATCTTGACGATCAGAGTATGGAACATGATATAGTAATGGGATGTTATGGAATAGGGGTAGGTAGATTGATGGCAACTGTTGTTGAAGTTCTTGCTACTGAGAAAAGAATAATATGGCCTAAAAGTATAGCCCCGTTTCAGGTAGAACTTATAGGGATTTATAAAGAGAGTGATGTTGATTTAATAGCAAAATGCAAAGAAATATACAATTCTCTTGTAGCTAACAATATTGAAGTACTGTATGATGATAGAAATCTTTCTGCCGGGATAAAACTGAATGATGCAGATTTAATTGGTAGTCCGGTTAGAATAATTCTTGGAGCAAAGTCTTTTAATCAGAATAAAGTAGAAGTCACAATCGAAGATAAAATGCCAGTTTTAGTTGATTATGAAAAAATAGTAGAGTATGTAAAAAATTATCTTGCACAGGAATAAATTCTGAATATATTCCAAAGATATTTTATCTTGAGAAAAATTTTTATTTTTAAAATTATAAATTCATATTAAGGTATTTTCTTTAAATTATAAATAAAGAAGGTTTGAATCTGAAATTTTTGTGTTCTCAATTCAGTTTAAAATAAATTTCTAATTACTAAAGATTAATAAAAATTAATTTTTTTTTTTAATGGAATTATTACAGTTAATGAAGTATAATTAAAATTGAACCATAAATAAAGCGTCCTCCTTATTTGATATAAAAGGCTGCAATAAGAAAAGAAGCAGCCTTTTATAATTATAGATAAGAACTTAATTTTTTATGCTGTTTATTTATTTCCGAAAAAAAATATTTATAGTTAAAATATAATATATAGAAAATCCTAAAATTAAAACAAGTAAAATCTCATAAATTAATCAAATATTTATTATAAGTTGGTCTATTAAAATTCATTACCTGTAGTAAAATTTTTAGTCAATTTTTTTAAAAATTTGTAAAGGATTTTCTCAAAAATTTTGTGATTAATAATTAGAAAAAAATTTTATTTCAAGGAGGAAAAATTATGGAAAAGTATGATTTTGTTATAAATAAAGCTTTATTAGAAAAAATTAAGAATTTAGCCAAAAAGAGATCTATATCAATTTCTGCTTTAATCAGGAAAGTTTTTGAAAAGATTGTTCCTATTATTGAAAAAAAGCATCTCAAAGAAAAAAGAAGAGAGAAAGACTACCCAATAGTCTGTGCTACTCATAGAGTAAGGGTATATCTTAGTAAAAATTTGTATAACCAATTGAAGGTAATTCATAGCCATCTAAATACCTTCAGTATGGCTGTATTGGTGAGGGAGATACTGGAGGAATATTTTCTTGGTATTGAGACATTTGGAGAAGAAGAGTTTGAAAATAATATTGAAAGGCTAAAAAAGAAACTTGAAGAATTAAAAAGAAGGAAGGCCGTTATTTTAAAGAAGAAAGATGGTGGGAAGGTGATGCCGCCTGATATCCCACGCGTCCCTCATCCCGACCAGTATTTCTTACTTACTTTTGACTCAAAATTTCGGCTGTTAGAGATAAAATTTCTCTAAAAATCAACAATCTGTCTAAATTTTCCCTTTTCTCTCTTTGTTAGTAAAAACTTACCTTAGAATAAATTTATACTTTTGATTGCCTAAAAATATACATTAATATTGAAATATTTATATCTTTTTTGTAGTATAATTATTAAGATATGAAAAAAATATATTTTATATTTTTTATAAACTTTTTTTTATATTCAGAAGAAATCTTATATCAAGAGATTCAGTATAATAATTTTTTAATAAAATGTTATTCTACAAGTAAAATTTTAGTTGATAAAATTTATAATAAAAAAAATGAATATTTTTTTATAGCAGGAAATAAGGATTCAAATTTTTCTCTTTTAATAGAGTTACCTTATATTAAAGGTAGTTTAGTTAAGATTTCTTCAAATTATAATTTTTATTTTGAACTTTATTACGATGATAAAAAAAATAACCTTGTTTTAAATAATCTATTAGGAGATTTTAATATAGAAATTTTTAATTCTATTTTAAATCTCTGTATAAAAAAGAGAGGAATTGATATTGTTAGCGGTTTTTCTTCTTATAATTTTATATCATATACTGATAATCTTTTTTATATTTATCTTAAAGAGGGGCGAGTTCAATTCATAAAGAAAAAAAATATCACAATAATAATATCTGGGGAATCTTTTGCATTTATAGATGGAAAAAATTATGTCTCAAGGTTTAATGATCCATTAACCGCTAAAAATATTTTAGTCAATAATCTGTATAGTAATTTAGATAAAATAGAAGATAGCAGATATTTTAGTAATTTAGAAAAAAAATTTATAAACTCCATTATTTATAATAAAATTTTTATTGATAATAATTTTTAATTTTTCTTTTAAAAAAATAAAATATTTCTTGCTTTTTTTAAAAATTCATTTTATTATAAAGAGTTATTTAATACATAAAATTAATGACCATAGAGTCATTAATTAAAAAAGTAAGCAGGAGATTTTTGATTGTTAACAAAGACTTTTGTTAAATTAACAAAGGCAAAGCAGGAGAGAATTTTTCAATCTGCTTTAAAAGAATTTGCTACTAAAGGTTATTCTTTAGCAAGTACTAATAATATCTGTAAAGAGGCAGAAATTTCAAAAGGTTCAATGTTCCAATATTTTGAAAATAAAGAGAATCTCTTTTTGTTTGTTGTGAGAAAGGCTCTATCTGAAGTAATAAATGTATATAAAAAAAATTATATTCTTGATATTGAAGATATGTCTTTAAAAGATATATTTATTAACTCCTGTTTTCATCTATTGAAATTTTATGAAATGTATCCATATCATTATAAACTTTATTTAAGAATAAACTATGAAATGGATGCCCCAAATTATAAAGAACTAAGAAGATATCTTGTAAAATATGTTTCAGCAATAACTCACCAGTTTATTGAACTTGGCAAGAAAAGAAATTTATTAAGAAATGATATAAATTCAGATCTTGCACTCTTTTTTATAAATAGTGTTTTAAATAGATTCATAGAGGTATGTTTTGAGCCAGGAATAGAACCAGTTATAAATTATAATATTGTTTCTAAAAATAAAGAAGAAATAATCGAAGAGATTTATAAATTTTTGTTAGAGGGCTTAGGGGTAAAAAATTAAATTTTAACAGAGTGATAAATTTAAAATTATTATAAATTTTATTTACAAGGAGATAAAATGAAAGAAATTGATTTAACAAAAATATTTGATTCAATGAAAGCAAATGACATTAGTGAACTTATCATAAAAGATGGTGGTAAGTTATACGAAATAAGAAGGGGGGGATTCAAACAGGTATCTCAAAATGTTATTACTCAACCAGTTTCAACACAAATTCCTGTTGTAACTCAACCTGTTTCACAGCAGATAACATCTTCACAGGCAATTCAGACTAGTGGAGCAGAAACAAAGGCACAGGAAAATAAACAGGCAGAATCGAAAAATTATTATGAGGTAAAATCTCCACTTGTTGGGACTTTTTATGCATCTCCAAAACCAGATGCTCCTCCTTTTGTTGAAGTTGGGACAAAAGTAACAAAAGGTAAAAAGTTATGTATAGTTGAAGCAATGAAGAATTTTAATGAGATCGAAAGTGAAGTAGATGGCATAGTTAGGGAGATATGTGTCAAGAATGGTGAATTGGTTGAATTTGGAAAAGTTCTTTTTAGAATAGAACTTACATCTTAAAATAATAAGGTAGGTTAAATATGATAAAAAAGGTCCTGATTGCAAATAGAGGGGAGATTGCTGTTAGAATAATAAGGGCAGCAAGAGAGTTAGGTATAAGAACTGTTGCTGTCTATTCAGAGGCAGATAAGGATTCATTACATGTAAAATTGGCAGATTATGCTGTATGCATAGGCCCTGCCCCGAGTACAAAAAGTTATCTTATGTATCAAAATCTTTTAGGAGCAGCAGAGGCTACAAAATGTGATGCTATTCATCCTGGCTATGGATTTTTGGCAGAAAATGCAGACTTTGCAGATACCTGTAAGGCTTTAGGTTTAGAATTTATTGGACCTGATAGTTACTCCATAAGAGCAATGGGGGATAAGGCTACTGCTAAAAAAACAGTAATAGCGGCTGGTGTTCCTACGATTCCTGGTAGTAAGGATGTTATTAAGAGTGATGAAGAGGCTATTGAAGTAGCAAGAAAGGTAGGATATCCGGTTATATTAAAGGCAACGGCTGGTGGTGGAGGAAAAGGGATGAGAGTGGTAAGAGAGGAGAAAGATTTGATATCCAACTTTCATCTTGCATCAAATGAGGCATTGGCTGCTTTTAAGAATCCTGATGTCTATCTTGAGCATTATGTTGAGAATCCACGCCATGTTGAGGTTCAAATTCTTGGTGATAAGCATGGCAATGTGGTCCATCTATTTGAGAGAGATTGCTCTGTTCAAAGAAGACATCAGAAATTGATAGAAGAAGCACCATCCCCAGCTCTTGATGAAGAGACAAGAAAGGCAATGGGTGAAGCAGCCGTTAAAGCAGCAAAGGCTGTTAACTATCATTCTGCTGGTACAATTGAGTTTTTACTCGACAAGAATGGTTCATTTTATTTTATGGAAATGAATACAAGAATTCAGGTTGAGCATCCAGTAACAGAATTAATAACAGGGATAGACTTAATAAAGCAGCAATTTTTAATTGCATCTGGCGAAAAATTGTCTTTTACACAACAGGATATTAAACATACAGGTCATGCTATAGAGTGTAGAATAAATGCTGAAAATCCAGAGAAAAATTTTGCGCCTAATCCTGGTAAGATCACAAAATATATACCACCAGGAGGATATGGTGTTAGAGTGGATTCTGCGGCATTTCAGGATTATACTATTTTGCCATTTTATGACAGTATGATTGCAAAACTTATTGTTCATGGGGCAAATAGAGAGGAGGCTATTGCAAGAATGAAAAGGGCGTTACATGAATTTATTATTGAAGGTATTGCAACAACAATCCCATTTCATTTGAGAGTAATGGAAAATAAGGCTTTTGTAGAGGGTAATTTTGATACCTCTTTTATAGAAAAATATTTTAGCGATTTATTGAAGAAATAATGTTTTTTAAAGGAGAATTTTTATGAGTAGTTTGTTTATAAAATGTCCTAATTGTGGAATTACCCACTTTGAAGGAATTTTAGCAAAATCTCTCTATGTTTGTCCAGAATGTGAACATCATCATAGAATAGATTCTCATCAAAGAGTGAAATTTACGGTTGATAAGGGATCTTTTAAAGAATTTGATAAAAAGATGAAGAGTGTTGATGTGTTGGGTTTTCCTAAATATGAAGAAAAGTTAAAACAATCAATGAAAGAAGCTGGTACAAATGAGGCTGTTATATGGGGGACTGCGACAATTGAGGAGGAACCTACTGTTATTGCTGTAATGGAGCCAAATTTTATAATGGGCAGTATGGGATCGGTTGTTGGTGAAAAGATAACAAGAGCATTTGAATATGCAACAGAGAATAGGCTTCCAATAATAATATTCTGTGCATCAGGTGGGGCAAGAATGCAGGAAGGAATTTTATCCTTAATGCAGATGGCAAAGACATCTGCTGCTGCAAAAAGGCATTCTGATGCAGGCCTTTTATTTGTTTCTGTGCTTACACATCCGACAACTGGTGGAGTAACAGCATCTTTTGCCTATTTAGGTGATATAATAATAGCAGAACCACAGGCTTTGATTGGATTTGCAGGACCAAGAGTTATAGAGCAGACCATTAATCAAAAATTACCTGCTGGATTTCAGAGGGCTGAGTTTTTACTGGAGCATGGGATGCTTGATAAGATAGTCCCAAGATCTTTAATGAGAGAGACATTGGCCAATATTCTTAAATTACATAAAAATGCAATAGAAAAGCCTAAAAAATATAGAATTGAACAGTATGGATTAGAATAAGAGTTATGATTATTTTATTTTGTAAATTTAATATTTAAAGGAGAAGTAAGATGCAAAAAAGAGACCTTGAGAAAGAGTTAAAAGAACTTCAACAGAAGATTGAGAGTTTAAAAAGCGAAATGTCAGAGAATGAGAAGGATACTCTATATCCATTATTGAAACAGCTTGAACAGAGTGCCATGGTTTTAAAAGGGGAATTATATAGAAAGATAACCCCTATTGAAAGAGTGCAATTAGCAAGACATCCAGGAAGACCTACTACACTTGATTATATAAAGCATTTAATTAAAAATTTTATTCAATTACATGGTGATAGAAGATATAGTGATGATGCTGCTATTGTTGGTGGAATTGGATTTTTTGAAGGTATACCAGTCACGGTTATAGGACATCAAAAAGGGAGAGACACAAAAGATAATATAAGAAGACATTTTGGAATGCCACATCCAGAGGGATATAGAAAGGCTTTAAGATTGATGAAACAGGCTGAAAAATTTAAAAGGCCCATAATCTGTTTTATAGATACCCCTGGTGCATATCCTGGACTTGGGGCAGAAGAGAGGGGCCAGGGGGAAGCAATAGCAGTAAATCTTTTTGAAATGTCGGGATTAAGAACTCCTATAATCTCTATTGTTACTGGAGAAGGTGGATCTGGTGGTGCTCTTGCATTAGGAGTTGCCGATAGGGTCTTTATGTTAACCAATACAATATATTCTGTTATATCTCCAGAAGGTTGTGCATCTATTCTATGGAAAGACTCTTCAAAAGCTGGTGATGCAGCAGAAGCATTAAAAATAGATGCAAATAATTTATTAAATTTAGGGGTAATAGACGATATAATAGAAGAACCAGAAGGTAGTGCTCATGAAGATCATGAGAAAGTTTGTGAAAATATAAGAGCAAAGTTAAGAGTAACTCTTGAAGAACTTAAGCAGTATTCAATAGATGATCTATTGGAGCAGAGATATAATAAATTTAGGAAATTGGGCGTTTTTACAGAAGGGTAGTTTTAGATAAAAATTGTATTTTGTAAGGAGGAAAATAAATGAAGATTGCATTACTTTTTGCAGGTCAGGGTGCTCAATATGTAGGCATGGGAAAAGATTTTTATGAAAATTTTAGTGTTGCAAAAAAATATTTTGATATGGCTGAGGATATTTTAAAGACCCCTATTAAATCAATATGTTTTGATGGTCCAGAAGAGACTTTAAAAATGACAGAAAATACTCAACCAGCTATACTGTTGCACTCTTTTGTCTGCTATAAGATTCTTGAGGAAAAGGGTTTAAAGGCTGATACTTTTGCTGGTTTTAGCCTTGGAGAATATTCTGCTTTGACTGCAAGTGGGGTTATCTCTTTTGAAGATGGGATAAAACTTGTTAGAGAGAGAGGATTGATAATGGATAGGGCAGTTAAATCCATTACTGGTGGGATGGCTGCTATTTTAGGTTTGGAAGATAGTGTTGTTGAGGATATATGTAAAAAAGTAGGAGGGGTAATAGTTCCAGCAAATTACAATTGTCCTGGACAGCTTGTAATAAGTGGCGAGATGGAGGCAATAGAAAAGGCATGTAAAATGGCTGAAGAGATGGATGCTAAGAGAGTTGTGGTCTTAAATGTTTCGGGACCTTTCCATTCTCCTCTATTAGAGCCATCAGCATCAGAGTTAAGAAAAGTTTTAGATAGTATAACTTTTAATAAAATCGGAAATAAAAAAATTCTATCAAATGTTACTGCATCCTATCATAATGATAATGAGTTAAAAGATATGCTTGTTAAACAGATGTATTCACCTGTTAAATGGAGAATGACAATAGAGAATCTAATAAAAGATGGTTATGATACTTTCATAGAGTTAGGTCCTGGTAAGACTTTGAGTGGTTTTATGAGAAGTATTGATAAAACAAAGACATCTTTAAATGTCGGCAATATTGAATCTTTGAATAAAACTCTGGAATATTTAAAACTATGAAAAAGATAGCCCTGTTTTCTCTTTTATTTATTGTTATTTCTAATATCTATTCAGAAGTAAATATTTCTAAATTTGCAAATGAGGAGATGAACAGGGCTTTATTGGAATTTAGGAATGGTAATTATAAGGAATCTATAAAAAGCTGCTTAAAGATATTAAATTGTGATCCCAATAATCATTCTTCTATGTTATTACTGGGATATTCTTATCAAAGTCTTGGAGAATATAAAAAGGCAGAAAAGACTTATACTCAGATTCTTTCTTTATATCCAGATCATTATGAGGCTAAAAATGCTCTTAATTCTCTTTATCAAAAGTTAATAAATGATGCAATTGCAAAAAAGAATATAAATCTTGCTTTTTCCATTATAAAAAGGGCTGAGTACTATTTACCAAATGAGCCAATTTTTTATAATATAGATGCTGATTTAAACACTGAGATAGAGAATTATGATGAGGCTATCTCTTTATTGAAGAAATATTGGGAATTAAATCCATTATCTCTTGAAAAAAGAGTTACTCAGGATTTATGGATACTAAATAAAATAACAAATATTTATAAGAGATTGGGTAAAAAAAGGATGGCAGAATGGAGAGATTTTATCACTGGGCTTAATAAGAAATTTCCCGAGAATTTAGATTTAATGATAATGCTTGCAAATATATATTTTTTTAATGATGAGGAGCCAGTAAAAAGAAATAATTTAAGAAATAAGGCTTTGAAAATTTATCTTTCAAGTGCTGGTAATAGAGAGAGTCCACCTATGTTTTTTCCTTTAAAAGGTAGATGGATTGTTATTTCTGGCCCTTTTCAGACTAATTTAGATACGCACAATGGTTACGATGCATACTATCTTGATTTTTCAAAAATCGATGAGAATAAAAATAGAATTTTTAAAGGCAATGGGAATGAAAATAGTGATTATCTTTCTTATAATGAGCAAGTATATGCAAGTTATGATGGAATTGTTGAGGCTGTTTCTGATGCAGCAAGTGACAATCCAGTTGGAAAGCCAAATTTTTTAGCGACAAATTATGTTCAGATAAAGCACATTATAGATGGAAAGGTATACTATACTGTTTATTATCATTTAAAAAAAGGGAGTATAAGAGTATCGGTAGGGGATAAGGTATCAAAAGGAGAGCATATTGGCAATATAGGTAATTCTGGTATATCTTATGCCCCTCATCTACATTTTGGGTTATATGATGAAAACAAAGTTTCTCTTCCAGTCTCTTTTTATATTGATGATAATCTTTCTGATGTAATAACTCCCTCTCTTAATACAATATTAGAATTTTAATTTATTTTGGACTTAATTAAAATATTTTTAGAAGAAAAATAAAATTTTCTATTTTTAATTTAAATAATTAGACAAATATAAGAATTTTTAATATAATTGAATTAATAAATTATTTAATATTATAAAATATTTAATGTCATAAAAAATGAAATATTCTAATTGCTGGGAAGATGTAGAACTCATAATTGAAACATTCAGAGAGAAAAGTAAACCAGTTATTCTTTCTATTGGTTCTGGTGGGGATAATTTTCTATCTATGTTAACACTGGATCCTTCATTGGTTGTAATAATTGATTCTGATATGGAACAGATACATTTAATAAATCTAAAAATTGCTGCGATAAAATATTTGTCTTATGAAGAACTACTTAATTTTTTAGGGATAAGAGATTCCCTTGATAGATTTGTATTATATAAAGAAAAATTAAGAGATTTTTTAGAAAGAGAGACTCTACTTTTCTGGAATAATAATATTTCTTTGATAAAAAAGGGTATAATTCATCTCGGAAAATTTGAAAAATATTTTCATATTTTTAGAAAATTTATTTTGCCATTAATTCTATCAAAAAAAGATATAAACTATTTATTTATACCAAAATCATTGGAAGAACAGAGAGATTTTTATAATAAAAAGTTTAATAATTTTGTATGGAAAAAGTTGTTTGATCTTTTTTTTAATAAAAAGACAATGTCAGCAATAGGAAGAAGTAAAGAGTATTTCAAGTATGTTGATGGGGAGATTGAGGAAAGTATTTTTACAAGAGTTGAGTATGCATTAACTAAAATTCCAACTCATAATAATCCCTATCTTGAATACATAACAAGAGGAAATTTTTTAAAAAATTTACCCTATTATCTTCTGGAAGATAATTATAGTTTAATAAAAAAGAATATTGAGAGAGTTTTAATTTTAAATAAGACAGTTATACAATATTTAAGCGATACTAACTTAAAATTTGATTGCTTTAATCTATCTGATATTTTTGAGTATATGAGTGTAGAGGAGACAAGAAATCATTTTGATCTTATTATTAAAAGAGCAAACAAAGAGGCTTTTTTGATTTACTGGAATATGCAGGTTGATAGATTTTTTGATGATCCTAAAATTATTTTTTTAAGAGATTTGTCTAACAATTTATTTAAGAAAGATAGAGCATTTTTTTATAAAAGATTGATAGTTGGGAAAATATATGTTTAGTATAAATAAAAAAGAAATTTTATGTGGGATAATTGTCTCTATTTTATATCTTATTGTTCTTATTTTATCAGAAGTTATAAAAAGAGTATTTCCTTCTAATAAAGAGATTGGGAGAAAATTTGCTCATATAGGTGGTGGAATTGTCTCTCTTTTTTTCCCGATTTTCTTTACCTCTTATTTTATACCTGTAATTTTGTGTGTAATTTTTTTATTTGTTTTAATAATTACAAAATTTACTGGCACTTTAAAATCTGTTCATAATGTTGATAGAGATACCTTAGGACAATTCTTTTTTCCTTTTGCAATACTATTGACATTCATTTTAGCATCAAACAAAAGTTATTATATAATTTCAATTCTTATTTTAACTTTTTCTGATTCTCTTGCGGCTTTAATAGGTAAAAGATATGGCTCAATAAGTATTAATGTCCGAGGAAGTATAAAGAGTCTTGAAGGTGCGATTGTCTTTATCTTTGTCACATTCATAAGTTCTATTGTTTCTCTATTATTACTCACAGATATTGATAGAATAGATTGTATACTTATTGCTCTTACTGTTTCTGTTGTTGTTTGTGGGGCTGAGCTGGTCTCTTTTTATGGAGAGGATAATATTATCATACCATTGTCTTCATTATTGATAATATCTTATATGAGTAATAGAATTGTCCTTCAAAATCTATGGGTTATTCTTATTCTTGTTTTTTCTATTACAATAGTTTTTATATTATTTTTGCCAGTAAAAAAATTTAAAGAATCTTCTTTAATATCCTTTATGTTAACATATTTTTTAATATTAACATTAAATCATATAAAATGGCTATATCCATTTCTTTTTTTGAATTTATCGCTTGTATTTTTTATTGTTTTATATCAAAAGAAATTTAATATAGATTACAAGGATTATGATTTTATAAAAGTTTTGCCTATGACTACCTCTAATATTTTTCTTGCTTTATTAAATAATATATTTAATCATAATGAAATATTTTATTTTATATACATAAGTAATTGTATAGTGATTATCTCTATTGTTACCTACTATTTTAGTTATGAAATTTTTGGAAACACAAAAAGGATGTATGCAATTCTTTTTTTATCGTTTGTCATAAATTCATTTTTAATATCGATAATCCCGATAGTTTTTTATTCATATAGTCTAAAATATTTTTTATTTAATATCATTATATCATTTGGAATACTTTTATTGAATATCTTGTATTGCAACTATTATTATAGTTGTAAGAAGGATGATTTTTTCTTAAAGAAATCCAGCAAAAGATGGAATATAATATTTATATTTTTAATAATTATTTTTATTATCTCTTTTATTTTAAAATTTATTTTACTGGGGTAGAATTTTATGGAAAGGTTTGTGAATTTCTTAATTAAATTTAGATTTTTAGTTTTGATTATTTTTATTATAATTTTTATCTTTTTTGCCTATCAACTTAAAAATTATTCAATAGACAATTCACTTAATACCTGGTTTTTAGAAAATGATGAGAATCTAAAGAGTTACAATGAATTTAAAGAGATATTTGGCAATGATGAGACAATATCCATTGCAATAATAACAAAAGATGAAATTCTTAAAAACAGAGAACTTCTTATGGCAGTTGAAGAGAGTTTAATAAAAATAAATGGCATAAGGCAAGTATATACTTATAATAATACAAAACTAAAAAACCTTATATCAAAAGACAAAAAATCTTCAATTGTGATGGCATTGCCAGAAAAATATAATGATGAGGCAAAAGATCGTAGCAAGATTCTCTCTAATATAAATAAATCTTTGTCAGAGTTAGAGAAAAAATATGATTTTTCTTATAAAATGGCTGGGATAGGGGTTATGTATGAAGAATTAAATAATTTATCTGCCAGAGACTCATTTATTTTTAGTTTTTTTTCATTTTTATTAATATTTATTTTATTGATAATCTTTATTAGGAAAAAATATTTTATTATTTTTGCTCTTATTATAATATTTCTTTCACTTACAGTGGGTATGGGGTTTATGTTTTTAATGAAAGGGAGTATAAATCTTGTTTCAATGGTAATTCCAGCATTAATAACAATATATTCAATATCAGATATTATTCATATTATAAACAATTTTAAAAGAAGTTATAAAACAGGTAATAAAAAAGAATCAATTATTATTGCTATAAAAGAGTCCTATTTGCCATGTTTTCTTACGAGTTTAACAACAGCAATTGGTTTTATGGCTCTCTATTTTTCTAAGATTAAATTATTAAGAGATTTTGCTTTATTTTCTGCAATAAGTATAATGGTGGAATATTTTATTACAATTATATTATTACCGGTTATGTTTTATTTTATGCCAGAGAAAGAGATAATTTCAGAGGAGAGAAAGATAGAGATATCTTATTTAGATAACTTATATACATTTATTTCAAAAAACAGTAAAAAGGTTATTTTATCATCGATATTTTTGATGATAATATTTCTCTGTGGAATATTCTTAATCAATGTTGACACTTATACAATTAAATTTTTAAAGAAAAGTAATAAAGTTAGAAGTGATAGTGAATTTATAGAAAAAAATTTTGGTTTTTATACTCCACTTGAGATTTTGTTATATGGAGAAAAAGATCATTTTCTTAAAAGAGAGAATGTTATTCACATTAGTAACTTTGAGGATAATGTGTTGAAAAATCCAAATATAGATAATGTGATATCCCCATATAGATTGGTACCATATTTTAAAACAGTGGATGATATAACCATACTAAAAACATTACTGGAAAAAGATCGGTTTTTTAAAGATGTTACTCTACAATATTTTAATAATGACTATTCATTGATGAGGCTAACATTTATGACAAAGATGTTAAGCGCCAAAGAGTATAAAAAGATAATCGCCTTTATTAAACAAGAGGCAAAGGATCTAAAAGAGAAAGGAATAAATATAAAATTTTCTGGATATCTCCCTTTGTATGTTGAGATAATCTCTTATGTCACTCATTCTCAAATTTCGAGTTTTTTAATTGCCTTTATTATTGTTTTTCTTATTATTATGTTATATGCAAGAGAGATTAATCTTGCAATATATGCTGTAATTGCAAATATTTTTCCTTTGATTATAACTCTTGGGCTTATGGGATTTTTAAGAATAAGACTTGATGTTGCTACTGTTACAATAGCTGCGATTGCACTGGGGATATCTGTTGACGATACGATTCACTTTCTCTATAAATTTAAAAAAGAAAAGAGTCTTTTTAAAACAATTAATGAGACCGGTAATTCTATAATTCAGACTTCATTAATTTTTATAATAGGGCTTTTAGTTCTTTTATTTTCATCTGTTAATTCACTTGTTTTTTTTGGTTTATTGATTATTATATATTTTATTCTGGCATTAATTGGGGATATTATAATTCTTCCCTCTTTGATTTATAATAATAAGGCAAAAAATGAGACAAAATATATTTGTTAGATTTTTTATTTTTATATTAGAAAGATTCTCTCCATTTACTCATTTGTTGTTGATATCTATATTTTATAGTGGGACAATTGTCTTTTACAAGAATGTTATAAATATTCAATATCCTTCTTTATATAAAATAGTAATTGGTTTTTTAAATGTCTTTTTAATCTTTCTTAATTTAAGACTACTTGATGAGATTAAGGATTATAAAACCGATATTATTGTCCATCCAGAAAGACCTCTTGCAAGAGGACTAATTACTATTAAAGAAGCAAAAATAATTTCTATTGTAATTATTGGAATTGAATTGATATTTTCTTTGCTGATATCCCCTTTAAATACTCTTTTCTTATCAGTGGTTATTCTTTTTTCTTTTCTAATGTTTAAAGAATTTTTTGTCTCTGAATTTTTGAATAAGCATATATATCTTTATGCATTTACGCATAATCCCATAACTGCTTTAATAATAATTTACAGTTATTCTATCTTTCCTAAAATAAATATAGATATCCCCCTTTTATTATTAATCATTATTGGGTGCTTACAGGCATTGGTTTTTGAATTTGCAAGAAAGATATTAATCTTAGAATATGAAAAGAAAGGGATGCCAACCTATTCTTCCAGTATTGGCTTTGTAAAATCTATATTGGTTACACTATTTTTCTTTATGATTCAATCATTTTTAGTCTTATATATTGCAAGAATTTTATCATTTAATATACTTTATTATATCATTAATGGTATTTATATATCTTTTTATATTTTTATTTCTCTTCTGTATATTTTTAAACGAATAAAAATAGTGATGAAAATTTATGAATATAGCAGTGCTTTTTATATAATTATTTTTAATATTTCTATTATCTTGGAGATGATATGCAGAGTATAATGAATAGTAAGCTCTCTATTTTGACTTATGGTGGGAAAGGATATAATCTTATTAGGCTTAAGAAATATGGTTTTAATGTGCCGGATTTTTTTGTAATAGAGAGTGATTTTTTTTATAATATTATAAATCTTGATCTTACCAAAAAAATAGATTCTTTTGACATACCTGAAAAATATAAAAAAAAGATTTATATTCTATGGAAAAAAATATCAAAGAATGGGAAACATCCTGTTGCTGTTAGATCATCTGCCATTATGGAAGATAGTTCTAATAATTCGTTTGCCGGGCTTTTTGATACCTATCTTAATATAAGATCTTTTGACTCTTTATTGAATTCCATTATTAAAACATCTCTTTCAATATATAATGAAAGAGTTATATCTTATCTAAAAGAAAAAAAATATGAGAATAAGGATTTTTCTATTGCGATTATTGTCCAGAGAATGATAAAATCAGATGTATCTGGGGTTATTTTTACTGTTAATCCTTTAACCGCAAATCATAATGAGATTGTGATTAGTTCGACATTTGGCCTCGGAGAAGGGCTTGTTTCTGGAACAGTAGATGCTGATACTTTTATAATGAATAAAAATGGCAAATTAAAATCAAGCAATGTTGTAGAAAAAAAGGAATCAATTATTTTTGATAATGAGGGGACAAAAAGAATCTGTAATAGTGAGGATATTGCAAAAAAAAGCTCTCTGAACAACTCTAATTTGAGAAAACTTACTAAAATTTCCTTAAAAATAGCAAAAAAGTTTAATTTTAATGCGGATATAGAATTTGCTATCTCTAATAATAAAATATATATACTTCAGGCAAGACCAATAACCACTATTAAAACAAGAGAGAATATATTAGTATGGGACAATTCTAATATTGTAGAGAGTTATTCTGGTGTAACAACACCAATGACATTTACATTTATTAAAAAGGCTTACGCAAGTGTTTATAAACAATTCTGTGAGTTAATGGGAATTGATAAGAATGCTATTAAAAATGATAATGATATATTCAATTCAATGCTTGGTTTAATAGGTGGAAGGGTTTATTATAACTTAATAAGCTGGTATAAACTGGTTTCCTTTTTACCCGGCTATAAGTATAATAAGAATTTTATGGAACAGATGATGGGACTCAGTGTAGTGAAGGATTATGTTGCTATTCAAAAAGAAGAATCCTTTTTTAAGAAATATTTTATATATTTACCTCAAACCATAATAGTAGCCCTGAGAATGTTGTATATCTTTTTAACTATGAAAAAGAGAATAACTAAATTTTTTGTATATTTTTATTCTCATTATAATAGATATAAAGAGATGGATTTTAGCAGTATGAGCCTTTCTGAACTTATTAATACACTTGATGATCTTGAAGAAAAAATTTTAAAAAAATGGAAAGAACCAATAATAAATGACTTAAAATGTATGATCTTTTATGGAATTCTAAAAAAAATTACCATAAATTGGGGAATTGATAGTAATGGAATATTACAGAATGATTTACTGGCTGGCGAAGGAAATATAAAAAGCAAGGATGTAATAACTGAATTAATTGCAATTGCAAAAGAGATAAGAAATAAAGAAAAATTAAATGATTTTTTTCTTAATAAGCCTATTGAAGAGACTTATAATGAAATATTAAATAATCCAGAATACAGAGATATAAAAGAAAGGCTTAAAAGATATCTTTATGATTATGGCATTAGATCGGTTGAAGAGATGAAGTTAGAATCAATTCCAGTAAAAGATAATCCATTATTTTGTATAAATATCCTAAAAAATTATTTATCAAACCCAAAATTTATAGATGATTATGGCATAACTGAGTTAAAAATAAGGGAGAATGCAGAAAAAAAAGTATTTCAGACTTTAAAAAATAAAAGGATGTTTTTGTTTATATCTAAAAAGAGTATTTATAAATTTGTATTGAAAAATACAAGAGAAGGGATAAGAGATAGGGAAAATCAGAGATTCTGTAGAAGTGAGATATATGGCATAGTAAGAGATATATTAAAATCTATTGGAAAAATATTAGAAAAAAATAATGAAATTGAGAAAAAAGAGGATATTTTTTATCTTGAATGGAATGAACTATTTGATTTTATAAAAGATAGATCTACTACACCAGATTTAAAATCTTTGATTGATTTGAGAAAAAAGATATATAATGAATTTAAGAATCAATACTATCCGGATCATATAGAATCAGAGGGAATTCCATATATATGGCTAAAAAATCAAAAATTTTGTAGAAGTTCGGATAATAAGATATTAAGAGGAACTGGTTGTTCGAGTGGTATAGTAGAGAATAGAGTAATAATACTCGAAAAACCAGACATTAATGTTAAATTAAATGGTGAAATACTTGTCGCAAAACAGACAGATCCTGGCTGGGTTGTCTTGTTTCCATCCATAAGTGGACTTATAATAGAAAAGGGTAGTGTGCTTTCTCATTCTGCAATAGTCGCAAGAGAGATGGGAATTCCAACAATAACAGGTGTAACAAATGCCACTTCTATATTAAAAAATGGGGATATCATAAGATTAAATGGGGATTTGGGAGAGATAGAGATACTATGATAGAAATAATTGATTTTGAGTTTGATAAAAGATTATTAAAAAAATTCATTGATTATGGTTATAAGATATATGAAAATGATAATAATTTTATACCGGCATTTAAAGATAAGATAAAATTTGAACTCTCAATAAGAAATTCTTTTTTTAAGAATGGAAGAATAAGAAACTTTATGTCAATAAAAGATGAAAGAATTGTCGCAAGGGTATCTGCAATGATAAAAGAGGGGTGTGATGATGGTATAATCGGCTATTTTGAATGTGAAAAAGATTATGATGTGGTTAAAAGAGTTTTTGATGTTTTGAGAGATTTTTTTAAAAGTTATGGGTGCAAAACTATAACAGGTCCTATAAATTTTACAACATGGAATAGATATAGATTTGTTATAAAATCATATAGGGATATCCCCCCTTTTTTTATGGAGCCTTATAATAAATCATATTATCATGATTTTTTTATAAAATATGGCTTTAAAGTTTTAAAAACATACTATTCAAATATTGTAAAAGATATTGATATTGAACAGTCCAAGATAAAATCTTTTAGTGAAAAGGCTATAAAAAATGGATATTATATAAGATACATTGATTTTAACAATTTAAAAAAAGAATTAGAAATAATTTATAATTTAACAAAAGAGATCTTTTCTAATAATTTTTACTATTCAGATATAGACTTTAATGAATTTAAGATGCAATACAGTAATCTTGATAAAATAATAAAGCCAGAATATTTTGAATTTGTATGCAATAAAAAAGGTGAAGAGTGTGGTTTCTTATTTGGTTATCCGGATTATAGAGATGCGATAAAGAGTATGAATGGTAATAATAATATACTCAGTAAGATAAAATTCTTACTCAATAAGAAAAAGAGAGATACTTTTATAATGAAAAGTTTTGGAGTTAAGAAGAATCTCTATTTTAGTGGTGCTGCATCCCTTCTTGTTTATACCATGTATGAAAATCTAAAAAAAGATCGATTTAAAAATATAATTCATGCTCTTATGATAGAGGATAACACTTCCAGAAAATATGGAATGAACACGACGGATATTATACGGGAGTATGCCTTATATAGATTAGAGGATCTATGAATAGAGGAAATATAGTAAATATTTTACAGGATCTCTCAACTAATTTTTTTGATAAGAAGATTCTTTATTATTATAAATTAGAAAAAGATAAATTAATTCAGCATTCACTTAGTTTTAAAGAATTAGACGACATATCAAGTTCATTAGCCTTTTACTTGCAGGAATCTGGTATTAAGAGAGGGGATAGAATTTTAATCTTTATACCAGTAACAGAATATCTCTATATATATCTTCTTGCTATTTTTAAGATAGGTGGAATTGCTACGATAATTGAGCCAACTTTATCTTTAAGGGATATTGATTATTGTATAAGAATCGCTAATCCGGTCTGTTTTATTGGTATGAAAAATTTAAATATTTATAAATTATTTTTGCCATCTTTAAGAAAAATTCCTTTTTCTATAACGGCTGATAATGATGATTTTTTATCTAATATAAAAAATAAATTTAATTTTAGTTATAAGATAGCTTCTCTTAATGGTGATGAGACTGCTATAATTACCTTTACTTCTGGTTCAACAGGAGTGCCAAAAGGGATTGAAAGAAGTCATAATAGTCTTGTTATTCAAATGGAGTATTTAAAAAAGATACTTAATTTTTCAGAAGATGATATTGAAATGACAAATTTACCACTTTTTGTATTAAATAGTATTGCTAACAGAATCAAAGTTGTTCTTCCATATATAAAAAATTATAAATTAAAAGATATTGAGCCATCTATAATATGGAAAGAGATAAGAGAGATGAATGTTAATAGATTGACAGGTTCACCATTTTTTATAGAAAAGATAATGAATATGGTAGAAAAAGAGAATTTAATAAAAAAGATCTTTACTGGCGGTGGAATTGTGAGCAGCTTTCTTGTAAAAAGACTCGTTGATCTTAATATAGATGTAAATATTGTATATGGTTCTACTGAGGCTGAGCCGATCTCAATTATCAATGGTAGAGAAATTATAAAAGATGAGGAAAAAGAGGGGGTAAATGTAGGGATACCGATTGAAGATATAGAATTAAAGATTATTAAAATTGAAAAATCAAATAGCATAATTGATTTTACTAAAAGTGATAAATCCAATTTTATTGTTGAAAATGGTAAAATAGGTGAAATTATAGTTAAAGGTAAAAATGTAAATCGTTCATATTTTAAAGATATCAATGCAATTTTATATAATAAAATAAAGGATATTGATGGGGAGGTTTATCATAGAACCGGTGATACTGGTTTTATTGGAAAGAATGGCAATCTTTATATTACTGGAAGAAAGGATTTTTCAATAATATTAAATAATGAAGTCTTAAATACTTTTTATATACAAAATAGATTGAATAGAATCAAAGGAGTTAAGAAGAGTGCCATTATTCAGGATAAAAAGGGTAAGATTTATATTTTTATAGAAAAAGAGAAAAAAAGTAGAAAAAAACTTATTATTTCTGATATTAAAAAGATAATAGATTTTGACTTTTCAATAAGATTTTTAAAAAGAATCCCCTTAGATAAAAGACATAACACAAAAATAGATTATGGGAAATTATTGAAGTTATTATAAGCTGGGGATATCCCAATAGAAAAAGAGGTTGAAGATTTTTCTTTATTTTTTAAGACATTGAATCTTATGACCCCTACTATCATGACTATACCTCCACATCCTATTAATCCAGATCCAACCCCGATTAAAGAGAGGGAAGTAAGATCTGATACATACGATTTATCAGCAAGAGGTAAAAAATAGTTTACAATTCCTACTATTAAAAGTGGCAAGCCAATTGTCATTGTTATTATACCACTCGAGATTAATATTTTTTCTAATCTATATTTCTCTTTAAACCAGCTAAAGTCAATGTCTTTTAGAATTGGATTTTCTTTTTTATTTTTGTCATCAGTTAAATCAGATGTGGTATCATTGTAAAAAGTCATGCTAAAATAAAAATTATGTTGTATAAATTTAAATTCTGCAGAAAAAAGATTAGTAGAGAGAAATAAAAGTATAATTATACCTAAAATTCTAAAGTGTTTCATAAAATTTAATTACTATGGTATTTGATAAATATTATAGACCTAAAATCTAATTTTATCCAAATTTTTTTAAAAACTATATCCAATTTTTTTCAAAAATTCTTTTCGTTTTGTTTTATCCTCTTCTGTTTCTACTCCTTTTGGAGAAAAACCATCTATAACACCGATAATTCCAGCCCCATTATCATTATCAACAGTTAATACTGTCAATGGATTTGCTGTGGCACAATATATACGGCAGACCTCATCACACATCTTTATTTTTGATAGAATATTTATTGGATAGCAATCTTTTAACATTATGACAAAAGTATGGCCTGCTTTAATGTTTTTCATAAAATTTATTGCTTTTTCTTCAAGATCTTTATCATTACTTTCATACCTTATTAGACATGGACCTGATGCCTCACAAAAGGCAACAGCAAACTTTGCATTTGGAACAGTGCATGCAATAATTTCAGCAAGATCTGAAACAGTCTTTATAAAATGGCTCTGTCCCAATATTAAATTTATTGAGCCATCGTTATCGTAAAAAAAGGATTTGATATCCATATTACATCTCCCTGAATTTCTTTATTTCTATTATACTTAATTAAATAAAGTTTGTCAATTGAAGAAAATAGCCACTATGATTTAATCCCAATTTATTTATTAATTTAGAAAAATAAGTAAAAGGTTTTAAAAATATTTACTATTTCATTATCAATTCATAGGCATCTCTTGCAATTCTTTCCTCTTCATCAGTTGGCACAACCAATATTGTTACTGGTGAATAGTCTGTTGAAATTATTCCCAAATGACTGCCAACGAGTCTATTTCTTTCTGGATCAAGATGAATGCCAATATTCTGAAGATTCTTACATATTCTTTCTCTCATAAGAACACTATTTTGACCTATACCACCAGTAAAAATAAGCATATCTACTTTTACTATAATAGCACAATACGCACCAATATATTTTTTAACTCTATAAGCAAATACATCAATGGCAAGTTGAGCCCTCTTATTTCCTTCTGAAGCGGCTTTTTCTATATCCCTTAAATCATTCGAAACGCCAGAAATACCTAAAAGTCCACTCTTTTTATTAAGAGTATTCATAATATCTTTAATATCATACCCTTTATCAGCAAGATAACCAATTATTGCAGGGTCTATATCACCAGATCTTGTTCCCATTACAAGTCCTTCGAGTGGAGTAAGCCCCATTGAAGTATCAACTGATTTACCGGCATTTATGGCAGTAATAGAACAACCATTTCCAAGATGAACAGTGATTAAATTTGTATTTTTTGCTGATCTTTCACAAAATTGTAATGCCTTTGTCATAACATATCTATGACTCGTCCCATGAAAACCGTATTTTCTTATCTTATACTGCTCATAAAATTCATAAGGAAGGGGATATGTGTAGGCATAGTCTGGTAGTGTTTGATGAAAGGCTGTATCAAATGTTGCTGTGTGTTTTGCATTTGGCATTGCCTCTATAGCAGAAATAATTCCCTGAAGATTTGGCGGATTATGCAGAGGAGCAAGATCAGAACATTTCTCGATTGTCTCTATTACTTTCTCGTCAATTATAACAGAATCGCTATAACTCTCACCACCATGTACAACCCTATGACCAACAGCATTTATTTCATTAATGTCGCTGATAATCCCATATTCTTTATCAGTTATTGCATCTATCATAAGTTTAAATGCTTCTTTGTGATCCTTTACCTCTTTTTTCTTTTCATAAGTTTTACCATCTTTTGTTTCCTGTTTAATAAATGAATCCTTTAACCCTATCTTTTCTACTATTCCTTTTACAAGATTCAGTCCTTCTGGCATTAAAAATAATTGATATTTTAAAGAAGAGGAACCACAATTAATTACTAAAATTTTTCTATGTAGCATAAAGAATCCTCATTATTAAAGAGTATTAGAAAACCTTACAGGTTTATATTTTTAAAATATAGATAACTTTTATAAAAATGATTTTTAATTTTACTATATTTTTATTATACCAAATTTTTAAAAAACTGCAATATTTTTTTATAAAAATTTATTTTTTTTGAAAAAGTTATAATGGATTTTTTTAGAGGAATTATATACTAAAAGAATTTTATTTTGTCAGAAAAGTAAAGTATCGTGGTTTGTTAAAAGCAGAGTTATGCTAATAGTGGTTTTAGTGAAGAGTAATAAAATATAAAAAAATTTAAAAAATGCCAGTCTTTATAGAAATTGAATCTGTTTTAAGCAAAAATCTGTGCCAAAAACAAGGTAATAATATACCTCCTGGTCTATATAAAAGGGGATATCTGGATGAATCCTCTCATCCTTATCCTTATACCATTTCACCTTCCTTGCCCTCATATCCTCTATTTTATTTTTTACTCTCTCAAGCCTCTTTTCAAACCCATCCACCCCATACTTTTCCACAAGATCAAAATATAATTTCAATATCTC